>LUZH01000254.1 GCA_001602885.1 Bacteroidales bacterium Bact_16
GAAGCCGTGCTTGTTGACACGCTTGCGGTTGGAGGGTTGAAAAGTCCTTTTCATATCTTCTTTTTTTTAGTTTTCGAAAACGGGAGGGCAAAGGTAATCTTTTCCGATTTCAATTACAAATTTTTCTGCAAAATATTCATCTTTCAGCCATTCATCGACCCGCCAGGTGCGGATTTTGGCGGGGTCGACCTTGCATTTGCGGACGAGTTCGGAGATCTCGGCGTTGATGTCGCCGCCCTTGAGGTAGAGGATGCTGCGGCGGAATTTGCCCTTGACCCAGGGGTAGAAGGTTTCGAGCGTGGTGACGGCGCGGGAGACGACCCAGTCGAAGGTCTCGGGGAGGGACTCGGCGCGGGCGTTGACGGTGCGGACGTTCTGCAGGCCGAGCCCGTCGGCGACGGCCTGCGCGACCTTGACCTTCTTGCCGATGGAGTCGCAGAGGGTGAACTGCGCCTGCGGGAATTCGGTCGCGAGGGGGATGCCGGGGAAGCCGCCGCCGGTGCCGAGGTCCAGGATGGACGCGCCGTCGAAGCCGCCCGGATGGAAGCGGCCGATGTATTCGGCGATCGCGAGCGAATGGAGGATGTGGTGTTCGTAGAGGCTGTCGATGTCCTTGCGGGACACGACGTTGATGCGCTCGTTCCACTCGCGGTAGAGGGCGATCATCGGGGCGTATTCTTCCTTGGTCTTCATATTCGTTTGCCGGCAGGACCGTGCCTCGCTGCGCGTCTCGCCGCGCGGCACGGTCCTGTCCGGCAAAGATACGAAAAAATCGGACGTCAGGGCCGGAAGGCGGGGTGGCGGTAGCTCAGGACGGCGCAATAGAGCGAGATGAGCAGGAGCGGCAGGTGGACGAATCCCAGCCAGACCGTGCCCGGGTTGAAGAAGCTGCCCATGTTGTAGCACCCGATGATGAAGCCGACAAGCGCGGTGATCCGATAGGTGACCACGTTGACCTGCGGCAGGTTGAGGGTCAGGACCGTCAGGAAGAGCGGCGTGGTCAGGCAGAAGGCCGTGGCAGTATTGTGGGTGAAGAAATGCAGCGGGTTCAGGTCCGCTTCGCCCCGCAGGGTGAAGGGGCACCAGTACGCAAACAGGGCGAGGGCGATCATCCAGGCATACTTCCAACGGAAGTTGCCGAAATCATAGCTACCCTGTGGGCGGAGCGCCTCCCGAATCCAGACATAGGCCACGAACAGGAACATCACGAGGTTGACCGTGACGACGCTGAAGCCGTACTGCTCCGTGAAGGCCACGTTCTGGATGAAGGCGAAGGCCAGGTACGACAGCGCCACATAGGCGTTGAACAGCGTCCGGACCCGGTTCCGGAGAGCCAGGAGCAGGACCAGGAACAGGAGCGAGACGCTCTGGAACAGGATATTCCAGTCGCCCAGTTGCATCTGGGGTGCGCCGGCGAGGGTCGCCGGAATGATCCGCCCGATGTCCTGCGGGGCGAAGTTGCGCGAGGCGAACGGCATCAGCACCGTCTGCGCGAGCAGCAGCAGGGCGAAGAACCACCAGCGTGCCGAAATCTTTTTCAGTTTCTCCATCTTATTTTCCGATATAAGAACGCAGGGCCTCGACGTAGGCGGCGAAGGCCGCGCGGCCCGCGTCGGTGACGCGGCAGGCCGTGCGGGGCTTCTTGCCCTGATACCCCTTCTCGACCGTGATGTAGCCGGCGGCCGCGAGCTTGTCCAGCTGGACGCTCAGGTTGCCCGCCGTGGCGCCGGTCTGCCGGCGCAGATAGACAAAGTCCGCCTCCTCCACCCCGATCAGGACGGACATCACCGCCAGGCGGAGCTCCGAATGGAGGAGCGGGTCGAGCCGGTCGAACATCTTACTTGCGCAGTTTGATGGCGAGACCGGTCAGGACAAGGACCACGGCCGCTCCGGCGAAAACGAGGACCTGGTCGGCGGCGGTGGAGAGGGCGCCGGCGGCGCAAGCGCCGCCCAGCCCCACGACGGCACCGGCCACGATGAACGGCCAGCTCTTGAGGATGACGCCGGAGACGGACTCGGTGAGTCCGAGCAGCAAGATGATCACCATCGTCAGGGGAATCGGAAAAACGGACGCCAGGCCGCTGACCGAAAAGGCGAAGAAGGCGAAAACGCCCCACACCGCCCCCAGCAGCCGGGTGATGAAGCTCTGCGGGACCACGGACCTGCGGGCCAGCGCGGCCGCGGCCGGATAGCCGACCGCCGGCATGCCGAGCCAGAGGAGGTTCCAGACCGGGTTGCCCGTCCGGCTCCAGGCCAGCCAGACAGCCAGGGAGAAGACAAAGAGGACGGTGCCCCACAGCAGGAAGAACTTGCCGCTGCCGGCCAGGACGGCGCGGCGGTTGCCCTCCAGGGTCTCGTTGATGAGGGCGAGGCTCCGCTCGGGCGTGAACTTGTTTTCAGCTTCCATATTCTCGAAGTTTGTTTCGGATGCAAATATAAACTAGTTTATGTTATAAACCAAGCGTTTTTCCGATTTATTATTATCTTTGTTTTCGTGAAACCTTTACTAACCCTTCTGATTCAAGCCAGTCCTGTCTCCGAGGAGGAGCTCGTCAGCAAGGCCGATTCGGCCAAGGTGGCGCTGCAGCAATTCACGGAGCAGCTGACCTCTGACCCGAGCACGGCCCTGCAGAGCCTGGGCCGTACTGCCCTCCAGTTCGGACTCAAAGTCCTGGCCGCGCTGGCCATCTACATCGCCGGCGCGTGGATCATCAAGCGCATCAAGAACGGTCTCAAGAAGATGTTCGAGCGCAGGAAGACCGACCGTGCGATGGCTTCGTTCATCTCCAGTTTCGTGTCCATCGCCCTGACGGTCGTCCTGATCATCGTGGTGATCGGCGCGCTCGGGATCAACACCACTTCCCTCGCCGCCCTGCTGGCCGCAGGCGGCATGGCCATCGGCATGGCGCTCAGCGGCACGATGCAGAACTTCGCCGGCGGCCTGATGATCATGGCGTTCAAGCCCTTCAAGGCCGGCGACTTCATCGAAGCCCAGGGCTACTCCGGCGTGGTCAACGAAGTGACCATCGTGGGCACGCACCTCACCACCACCGACAACCGCAACGTCATCCTGCCCAACGGCGCGCTGTCCAACGGCAACATCGTCAACTACACCCACTACAAGATGCGCCGCATCGACATCCCCGTGAGCGTGGAATACGGCACCGACGCGGCCGCCTGCAAGGCGAAGCTCCTGGAGATCGTCAAGGCAGACGCGCGCGTGCTGGACAGCACCGCGCGCGGCGCCGCCGACCCGTTCGTGGCCGTGCAGAAGCTGGCCGACAGCTCGGTCGACTTCCTCGTGCGTATCTGGGTGAAGGTCGCGGACTACTGGCCCGTGCAGTTCGACCTGACCGAGCAGATCTACACCGAGCTGCCGAAGGCGGGCATCCAGTTCCCGTTCCCGCAGATGGACGTGCACGTCCACCAGAGCGGCAGCTAGCGGCTCAGCAGCGCATCCGCCTCCGCCAGCTTGGCGGGGCTTCCGATATCGATCAACTGAAGGTCCGGGGCCAGCACGCCCCGGATCTTGTTTTCCGCGGCCTGCTGCAGGTAGAAATCGATGATGGAGAATTTCTCCGGCCAGGAGGCCATCTTGTCGAAGACCGCCTCGGAGACGATGTGGATGCCGCAGAAGG
>LUZH01000255.1:0-2221 GCA_001602885.1 Bacteroidales bacterium Bact_16
AGCTGCTCCTGGACGCTCGGGACCCGGTAGCCTTCTCCCCGGTAATAGCGGACAGGGCCGCATCCGGCGAGGATGAGGAGCAGTGCGAGCAGTAGGTAAAACTTCTTCATAGTACCTTTGATTTATGTATTCGAAGGGGGTAAAAGCAAATTATGTGCCCGGCCGTGAAAACGGGATGTCCAGAATAATTACTATCTTTGACAGATATTTCTGATTTATATATATGTCAAGACACAGCAAACTGGACATTATCCTCGAGAACCTCGTCATCGAATCCGTCGCGGCGGAGGGCAAAGCCATCGCCCACACGCCGGAAGGCCAGGTGGTCTTCGTCGGCTTCGCGGTCCCGGGAGATGTCGTCAACGTGCGTCTTGTCCGCAAGAAGAAAGCCTGGATGGAAGGCACGATCATCAAGCTCGTCAAGCCTTCCGAGCAGCGTCTGGAGCCGTTCTGCGACCATTTCGCCGTGTGCGGAGGCTGTCGCTGGCAGCCGCTCCCCTACGAGATCCAGCTGGCCGCCAAGCAGCGCCAGGTCTACGACCAGCTGACCCGCATCGGCCACCTCGAGGTGCCCGAATTCCGCCCGATCCTCGGCTCGGACAAGATCCGCTATTATCGCAACAAACTCGAATTCTCCGCTTCCAGCAAGCGCTGGATGACGTATGAGGAGATCGCCTCCGGGATGGAGAGCGAGCCCGGCCTGGGCTTCCATGTCGGCAAATATTTCGACAAGGTGCTCGACATCGAACGCTGCCACCTGCAGCCCGAGCCGACCAACGCCATCCGCCTGTTCATCAAGCACTGGTGCCTGGACCACGGCGTGTCGTTCTACGACATCCGCGCCAACCGCGGCCAGCTGCGCAACATGTTCGTCCGCACGACGGACGCGGGCGCGGTGATGCTGATCGTCTGTTTCGGCGAGGATTTCCCCGACCGCGCTCCCCTGTTGGACGCCGTGGCGGCCGAATTCCCGCAGATCACCTCCCTCTACTACGTCATCAACGACAAGAAGAACGACACGATCGGCGACCAGACCTGCATCCTGCATTGCGGCGAGCCCGCGATCTATGAGGAGATGGAGGGCCTTCGCTTCAAGATCGGCCCCAAGTCCTTCTACCAGACCAACACCGGACAGGCCTACAAGCTCTACTCCGTCACGCGCGAATTCGCGGGCCTGACGGGCTCCGAGACGGTCTACGACCTCTACACCGGCACGGGCACCATCGCCCAGTTCGTGGCCGGGCGCGCCAAGCGCGTCATCGGCATCGAATACGTCCCCGAGGCCATCGAGGACGCAAAGATCAACGCGCAGGGCAACGGCATCTCCAACTGCGAATTCTTTGCCGGCGACATGAAGGACGTCCTCACGGAAGAATTCATCGCGCAGCACGGCCGGCCCGACGTCATCATCGCGGACCCGCCGCGCGCCGGCATGCACCCCGACGTGGTCAAGACCATCCTGGCCGCCGCGCCGCGCCGGATCGTCTACGTGAGCTGCAATCCGGCCACGCAGGCGCGCGACATGGAGATGATGAGCGCCGACTATAAGATTACGGACGTCCAGCCCGTGGACATGTTCCCCCACACCTACCATGTAGAGAACGTCTGCTGCCTGGACCGGATCGACAAGGAGGGCGAAGAGGCATGATCCTGCAGATCGTCTTGTTGCTGACGGGCCTGGCGCTGATCATCTTCGGCGCCGACTTCCTGGTGGACGGTTCGTCCGCCATCGCCCGCCGGGCCGGCATCAGCGAATTCGTGATCGGACTGACCATCGTGGGGTTCGGCACCAGCTGCCCGGAGCTCGTCGTGAGCCTGACCGGCGCCCTGCAGGGCAATGCCGACATCTCGGTCGGCAACGTGGTCGGTTCCAACATTTTCAATACCCTGCTCATCCTGGGCATGACCGCCGTCATCGCGCCGGTGGCCGTGACCCGCGCCAACAGCCGCCGGGACATCCCGATCACGCTGCTGGTCACCTTCCTGTTCGTCGCCCTGGGCCTGACCGGCCAGCGGCTCACTCGCTGGGAAGGCGTCGCCTTCCTGCTGGTGTTCGTGGCTTATATGGTCTATTGCTTCAAGTCCGACGCGGGCGCGCAGGAGGAGGAGGCCGGGGCGAAGGTCCGGAGCCTCGGGCTGGCCATCCTGATGGTCGCCGGCGGCCTGGCCGGCCTGATCTTCGGCGGCCAGCTGTTCGTCAACAACGCCACCGCCATCGCGC
>LUZH01000255.1:2264-2621 GCA_001602885.1 Bacteroidales bacterium Bact_16
GAGCTGGCCACGTGCATCGTGGCCGCGGCCAAGAAGAAGGACCAGCTGGCGCTCGGCAACGTGCTGGGATCCAACGTTTTCAATATCCTGTTGATCCTTGGCGCCTCCTCCGTGGTGACTCCCCTCTCGACCGTCGCGCTGACCTGGGCGGACCTGGGCGTGCTGCTGGGCAGCGCCGTGATGGTCTGGCTGTGGACCTACACCGGCCGCAAGACCCACATCGACCGCTGGGAGGCGATCCTGATGCTGCTGGCCTTCTTCGGCTACTATACCTGGCTTTTCCTGAAAATGTAAAATCTTCCGATATGAAATTTCAACCTACCCAGTATCAACTGATGAACGTGGCGACCGGCCGGG
>LUZH01000256.1 GCA_001602885.1 Bacteroidales bacterium Bact_16
CGCCGACACCACCCTGGTGCTCGGAGACAAAGACGCGGACCACATCCGCGAATGGAAGACCTACGGCCTGGGCCTGGACGAGCTGATCAAGCCCGAGCCCGGCGCCATCTACCACGTCGAGATCCGCGGCCGCGAGCCCCTCGTCGAGGAGGACTTCTGGGACAGCGACAGCTCGTTCGGCAACTACGAGACCTACAGCGAGCGCAGCGTGGACCTGCTGGCCAGCAACCTCGCCCTGATCGCCAAGCGCGGCGACAAGGACACGGAGGTCTTCGTCTATGACATCCTCAAGGGCAAGCCGGTCTCCGGCGCCCGCGTCAAGCTCTACAGCTTCGCCCAGCAGGAACTGGCCAAGGGCCAGTCCGACGGCGAGGGCCACGTCTCCTTCCCGGCCCAGCCCGACGGCCGCTTCGTGGTGGCCACGAGCGGCGACCAATACGCCTATCTCGACCTCAAGAACGAGAAAGCCCTCTCCACCAGCAACTTCGACGTCAGCGGCACCACGCACGAAGGCGGCATCAAGGCCTACATCTTCGGCGAGCGCGGCGTCTGGCGTCCGGGCGACACGCTGCACGTCAGCGTGGTCACGCTCATCGACGGCGCCCCGCTGCCGGCCGGCCACCCCGTCACCGCGCAGCTGCGCAACCCCGACGGCCAGCTCGTCCAGACGCTCTCCGAGCGCAGCTCCGCCTCCAACATCTACCATTTCCCGTTCACGACGGCGCAGGACGCCCCCTCGGGCCGCTGGCGCGTGGACGTGAACATCGGCGGCCAGACGGTCAGCAAGACGCTCCGCGTCGAGACCATCAAGCCCAACAAGCTGGACATCCAGATGCACTTCCCGGACTACATCACCTCCTACGCAGGCGACAACAGCCGCTTCGACCTGTCCGTGGCCTGGCTCTACGGCGCCCCGGGCAGCGACCTCAAGGTCAACGGCGAGGTGGAGATCACTTCCGCCGCCACCCGCTTCAAGGGCTGGGAGGCCTACGATTTCCAGGACGACGCCCGCTCCTTCGAGAAGCAGACCCTCTATTATAAGGACTTCAAGACGGGCGAGAACGGCGAAGCCGGCATCAGCACCCAGATGGACATCAACAAGGCAACCACGCCGGGCATGCTCAACGCGGGCTACACCTTCCGCGCCTTCGAGCCCGGCGGCGAATTCAGCACCAGCTACGGCAGCGTCAAGCTGTCCCCGTTCAACAACTACGTCGGCATCAAGACCGAGCTGAAGAATAACGAGTGGGGCGAGGCCTGCATCAAGGCCGGCACCGACCAGAAGTTCGACGTCGCCACGGTCGACGCCGACGGCAAGGCCACCTCGACCGCCGGCCTGCACGTGGAGGTCTTCCACGTCGACTGGAGCTGGTGGTGGAACGCCTCCGGCGAGATCGCCGGCTACATGGCCGGCCGGAGTAAGGAACTCCTCTACGAGAAGACCATCTCCACCCGCGACGGCAAGGGCTCGTTCATCTACGACTGGGCCGACGCCCCCTACGGCCTCTACTACATCCGCGTCACCGACACGCACGGCGGCCACGCCACCTCGATGCTCTGCGAGGTCAACCGGGCCGACGCCACCGACGCTTCCGAAGCTTCCACGCAGCTCAACATGCTGATCGACAAGGACAAATACACCGTCGGCGAGACGGCCCGCATCACGATCCCGTCCGCCGAAGGCGCCACCGCCCTCGTCTCCATCGAGAAGGGCGGCCGCATCCTCAGCACCCGCCGCGTGCAGTGCTTCGCCGGCAGCACGGAGATCCGCATCCCCGTGACCGCCGAGATGACGCCGAACGCCTATGCCAACATCGCGCTGATCCAGCCGCACGGCAATGTCCACAACGACGCCCCGATCCGCCTCTACGGCATCAAGAACATCAACGTCGAGGATCCCGCCTCGCACCTCAGCCCGGTGATCGACATCCCGGCCGAGACCAAGCCGGAGTCCACCCTCAGCTTCAAGGTCAAGGAAGAGAAGGGCCGCGCGATGAGCTACGTCGTCGCCCTCGTGGACGAGGGGCTCCTTTCCCTGACCAGCTTCAAGACCCCGGACGCCTGGGCCGCCTTCTACGCCAAGGAAGCCCTGCGCGTGCGCACGTGGGATGAATATGATTCCGTCATCGGCGCCTACGGCGGCCACATCGAGCAGCTGTTCGCGATCGGCGGTGACGACGAGGCTTCCGGCGCGCTCAAGCGCCAGGGCGCCGACCGCTTCAAGCCGGTGGTCGCCTACCTCGGTCCCTTCGACCTCAAGGCCGGCAAGACGGCCTCCCACAGCGTCCAGGTGCCGCAGTACATCGGTTCGCTGCGCGCGATGGTCATCGCCACCGACGGCAAGGCCCAGGGCAGCGCCGCCAAGAACGTCAGCGTGACCCAGCCCGTGATGGTCCAGGCCACGCTCCCGCGCACCCTCAGCATCGGTGAGACCATCCGCATCCCGTCCACGGTGATCGCCCTCAAGGACGGCGTCGGCAAGGTCAAGCTCGACATCAAGACCGACGACCTGCTCACCGTCAAGGGTCCCGCGACCCTGGAGACCAGCATCGGCAAGGCCGGCCAGCAGGTCGAGTACTTCGAGGTCCAGGTCGGTGACAAGACCGGCATCGCGCACGTGACCGTCACGGCGCAGGCCGGCTCCGACAAGTCCGTCAGCCGCGTGGAGATCGACGTCCTCAACCCCAACCCGGCCGTCACCCGCGTGCAGTCCTTCCTGCTCGACGCGGGCAAGGCCCAGAACGCCACGGCCGAGCTCTTCGGCCTGCCGGGCACCAACTCCGTCAGCGTGGAGCTTTCCTCCATTCCGGCGGTCGACCTCGGCAGACGCCTCAAATACCTGATCGAATATCCCTACGGCTGCGTCGAGCAGACCATCTCCGCGGCCTTCCCGCAGCTCTACCTGAGCCAGGTGATGGAGTGTGACGACAACACCGTGGCGCGCAGCGCCCGCAACGTCACCGCCGCCATCAACCGCCTGCACAGCTTCCGCCGTCCGGACGGCTCGCTGAGCTACTGGCCGGGCAGCACCGCCCCGTCTTCGTTCGGCTCCGCCTACGCCCTCCACTTCCTGCAGGAAGCGGAGAACCAGGGCTACGCCGTCCCCGCCGACCTCAAGGCCGGCCTGGTCCGCTACCTCACCAATAGCGTGGTCAGCAACAAGAAGGAAGACGACTTCGTGCGCGCCTACGGCCTCTACGCCCTGGCCGCGGCCGGCAAGCCGCAGCGCAGCGCGATGAACCTCCTCCGCGAGAATGTCAGGAAGATGCCGCGCAGCGCCGTGTGGATGCTCGCCGGCGCCTTCGCCAGCGACGGCAAGAAGCAGGTGGCCACGACCCTGACCAACGGCCTGCCGTATCTGGAGTCCAGCGCTTCCGGCTACTACGGCTGGTACGGCAGCGAAGACCGCAACATGGCCATCGCCCTGCGTACCTCCATCCTGACCGGCCAGAAGGAGACCGCCTTCGAGCTCGCCGAGAAGGTGGCCGCCCGCCTCAACGACGGCCAGCACTACATGAGCACGCAGGCCACCGCCTGGTCGCTCTACGCCATCAGCGACTATGCCCGCACGATCGCCGGCGGCGGCGTGAACGCCACCGTCAAGGGACCGGAGAAGAGCTATAAGATGAACACCTCCAAGGCCATCATCCGCCAGGAGGTCGCCCTCGGCGAGGACGCCGCCGGCAAGACCCAGCTCAACGTCTCCAACACGGGCAGCAGCATGGTCCACGCCGTGGTGGCCGTGACCGGCACGCCGAAGGCCGGCAGCGAGAAGGCCAAGGCCGACGGCCTGACGATGAAGGTCAGCTACGTCGGCACCGACGGACAGCCCGTCCGTGTGGACACCCTCTCCCGCGGCCGCAACTTCAAGGCCGTCGTGACCGTGACCAACACGGGCTCCGCCGCCGTGCGCGACCTCGCGCTGGCGCAGAAGTTCCCGTCGGGCTGGGAGATCCAGAACGACCGCGTGGGCAAGGAGAACTTCAGCTATCCTGCCGGCGT
>LUZH01000257.1 GCA_001602885.1 Bacteroidales bacterium Bact_16
GAAACTGGCGATGGAGGTCACGGCGACCGTCCGCGACCCCTTCGACGCGCAGCATCTCCCCATCGAGAACCTTGAGCTCAAGGACGACCGCTACTTCCGCTTCGACATCAAGAGCACGCAGGAAGTCCCCGACACGCTGGCGGCCAGGCGCGCCGCCCGCGACAAGAAGGGCGGCGACGAGCCCGCCGGCGAGCCGAAAATGACCAAGAAGGTCTTCCATTTCCAGTATGACCTCACCACCGGCCAGCTCAGCGAGTACAAGCCCGAGAAGGAGGAATATCCGGCCTGGGCCAGCATCTCCCCGGACGGGCAGACCGGCGTGTATGTCAAGAACGCCAACCTCTACTGGATGGACCGGGAAAACCTCGCCAAGGCCGCCGAGGACGACAAGGACTCCACCCTGGTGGAGCACCGCCTCACGTCCGACGGCGTCCGTGAATTCGGCTGGGGCGGCGACAACTATATGGGCGACCAGGAGACCGACACCACGCGCCGCGTGCGCGCGGGCAGCGTGGTGTGGTCGCCGGACAGCCGCCATTTCGTGGCGGTCAAGACCGACATGCGCGAGGTCAAGGAGCTCTGGGTGATCAACTCCCTGAGCCAGCCGCGCCCGACCCTGGAGACCTACAAATACCAGCTGCCCGGCGAGCCGGGCCCCAAAGAGGAGCTTTACGTGTTCTCGATGCCCGACGGCAGCAGCAAACGCTATCGCGTGAATGCCTTCAAGGACCAGACGACCGACGTGTCCCTGCGCCCGCGCACGCACCGCGAGAATTATGACAAATTCCGCTCGCGCGTGTGGCTGGGCGACAACGATGGCTTCTACCTTTCCCGCGGCTCGCGCGACCTGCACCGCATCGACGTGTGCCGCGTGGACCTGGACGGCGATTCCACGCGCACCATCATCTCCGAGCGGATGAACACCTACGTCGAGGAGCGGCAGATCCGCCCCCTGGCCGGCGGCCGGCAGCTGCTGTGGTGGTCCGAGCGCAACGGCTGGGCCAACCTCTATCTCTACAACGCCGACGGAACCCTGGTGCGCAACCTCACGGAAGGCGCCTACCACGTCGAGGACGTGATTGCGGTGAATGAGAAGGAAGGCTACGTGCTCTTCGCCGCCTGCGGCGTCAACAAGGACGAGAACCCCTACCAGATGCACACCTACCGCGTGAGCCTGTCCGGCGGCCCGATCCGCCAGCTGGACATGGACGACATGAACGTGGACGCCACGGCGAGCGACGACGGCCGCTGGGCCGTGGGCAACTGCTCGCGCGTGGACTATGCCCCGGAGGCCTGGCTGATCGGGCGCGACGGCAAGCGCACGCTGCTGGAGAAGGCTGACCTCAGCCTGCTCTACGCAGCGGGCTACAAGATGCCGGAGCGCTTCAAGGTCAAGGCCGCCGACGGCGTCACGGACCTCTACGGCGCGATGTACAAGCCCTTCGACTTCGATTCGACCAAGGTCTATCCCATCATCGACTACGTCTACCCCGGCCCGCAGGTCGAGGCCAACAACATCGAATGGTCCCGCGGCATGGTGCGCACCGACCGCCTGGCGCAGGTCGGCTTCATCGTGATCACGGTGGGCAACCGCGGCGGCCACCCCAACCGCTCCAAGTGGTACCACAACTACGGCTACGGCAACCTGCGCGACTACGGCCTGGAGGACCAGAAATACGCCATCCAGCAGCTCGCCGCGAAGTATGACTTCATCGACGGCTCCCGCGTGGGCATCCACGGCCACTCCGGCGGCGGCTTCATGTCCACGGCCGCCATCCTCAAGTATCCCGACTTCTTCAAGGCGGCCGTCTCCTGCGCCGGCAACCACGACAACAGCATCTACAACCGCTGGTGGAGCGAGACGCACCACGGCGTGACCGAGAAGGTGGCGCAGAGCGACACTTCCTTCGTCTACCACATCGAGACCAACCCGGAGATCGCCGCCAACCTCAAGGGCCACCTGCTGCTGGTCCACGGCGACATCGACAACAACGTCAACCCGGCCAACACCATCCGCGTGGTCAACGCCCTGATCCGGGCCAACAAGCGCTTCGACCTGCTCATCCTGCCGGGCCAGCGCCACGGCTTCGGCGACATGAACGAATACTTCTTCTACCGCCTCGCCGACTACTTCGCCGAATGGCTGCTCGGCGACAGCGAACGCGACGAAGTCGACATCAAGGAGCTGAACAACGACTAAAGAAAAACCCC
>LUZH01000258.1 GCA_001602885.1 Bacteroidales bacterium Bact_16
GCAGGGTTGACGCAGATCGCGGCGTCGGCCATGATGGTCTCCGGACGCGTCGTGGCGATCACAAGGTACTGGTCCGTGGGATTGCCGTTGCCGTCGGACACGAAATATTTCAGGTGATAGAAATGGCTCTTGGTGTCGCGGTGGATCACCTCGTCGTCGCTGATGGCCGTGAGGGCCACCGGATCCCAGTTGACCATGCGCACGCCGCGGTAGATCCAGCCCTTCTTGTAGAAATGGCAGAAGGTCGCCAGCACGGCCTCGGAGAGCGCCGGCTCCATCGTGAAGCGGGTGCGGTCCCAGTCGCAGGAGGCGCCGAGCTTGCGGAGCTGCTGCAGGATGATGCCGCCGTGCTCCTCCTTCCACTCCCAGGCGTATTTGAGGAATTCCTCACGCGTGAGGTCTTCCTTGGAGATGCCGCGCTCCTTGAGGCGCGCGACCACCTTGGACTCCGTGGCGATGGAGGCATGGTCCGTGCCGGGCACCCAGCAGGCGTTCTTGCCGTCCATCCGCGCCTTGCGGATGAGCACGTCGTTGAGCGTGTTGTTGAGCACGTGGCCCATATGGAGAATACCCGTCACGTTGGGCGGCGGAATGACGATCGTATAAGGTTCGCGGTTGTCCGGTTCGGAATGAAAACACCGGTTCTTCAGCCAGTAGGCGTACCACTTGTCCTCCACTTCGGAGGGGTTGTATTTCGTGCTAAGTTCCATAATCCACAAAAGTACGCAAAATTCTGCAATTTCCGTATATTTTTCGGGGTTCGATACCTCTTTTTACTGCATTTCGGAGCATTCCGGAAGTTTTTGTTTTTCGGGAGATTTCTTTTTACATTTGTCTGACAAACACTAACCGAAAATCCAGTTATTATGGCAAGATTCAAATGCACAGTCTGTGGATATATCCACGAGGGAG
Organism: Bacteroidales bacterium Bact_16; assembly: GCA_001602885.1. The sequence continues at coordinate 913 of LUZH01000258.1, forward strand.
ATGAAGCTCCCGCCGTATGCCCCCGCTGCAAGCAGCCCCGTGAGAAGTTTGTAGAGATCCTCAACGACGGCAGCACCCGCCCTGTCGCGGCGGCAGCCGCCGCTGCGCCCGCCGCCCCTACCGGCTTCAAGCCCGGCAAGAGCCTGGCCGGCACCAAGACGGAGAAGAACCTCCAGGAGGCCTTCGCCGGCGAGTCCCAGGCCCGCAACAAATACACCTACTACGCCTCCAAGGCCAAGAAGGACGGCTACGTCCAGATCGCGGCCCTCTTCCAGGAGACGGCCGACAACGAGAAGGAGCACGCCAAGATCTGGTTCAAATACCTCCACGACGGCAGCGTCCCCGACACCGCCGCCAACCTCCTGGACGCCGCCGCCGGCGAGAACTTCGAGTGGACGGACATGTACGCCCGCATGGCGAAGGAAGCGCGCGAGGAGGGCTTCGAGGAAATCGCGCAGCGCTTCGAGATGGTCGGCGCGATCGAGAAGCACCACGAGGAGCGCTACCGCAAGCTCCTCAAGAACATCCAGGACAAGAAGGTCTTCTCCAAGGACGGCGACGCCATCTGGCAGTGCTCCAACTGCGGCCACATCGTCGTGGGCAAGCAGGCTCCCGAGATCTGCCCGGTCTGCGACCACCCGCAGAGCTATTTCCAGGTGGAGGCAGTCAATTATTGATCCCCGGCTCCGGCCGGAGATCGAATGGAGGGCGTCCCGCGGGGCGCCCTCCGTGTTTTTTGTATGGAGCAAATTTCGTAAATTTGCGGACATTCGATTTCAGCAATATGGACAACAACGATAACAAGAAGCAGCTCAATTTCGAGCTGAAGCCCGAGATCGCTCAGGGCACCTATTCCAACCTGGCCATCATCAGCCATTCCCGCAGCGAGTTCATCATCGATTTCGCCGCCATGCTCCCCGGCCTGCCCAAGCCCGAGGTGCGCAGCCGCATCGTGATGACCCCGGAGCACTGCAAGCGCCTGCTGGGCGCCCTGACGGACAACATCAGCCGCTACGAGGCGCAGTTCGGCCCCATTTCGCTCGACGCGCCGGAGCAGAAGAATACGTTCAACCTTGGAGAGTTCGCGCCCAATGGCACCAAATCTTAAGGACATCAAGGCCATCGCCTACGACCTGGACGGCGTGGCCACGGACGGCAGCATCATCCCCCTCGGCCCCACGATGGACGACCTGGTCCGCATCGTCAACGCCAAGGATTCTTTCGCTTCGCGCTT
>LUZH01000259.1 GCA_001602885.1 Bacteroidales bacterium Bact_16
ACGCGGACGTGGTCCAGATGGAGGCCGAGCTGGCCGACCGGCAGTATGACCGGATCAATACCATCAACGAATACGAGCAGCAGAAGCTCACCCTCGCCGACCTGATGTTCTGGCCGGCGGACGAGGAGCTGGAGATTGCGGTACCGGCCGACTCCGCCGTCGCCGACCTGCTGGGCGAGAGCGCGGACGAAGTCGTGGGCTTTGCCCTCGTGAACAACCCTGCTGTAAAGATTGCCGACTGGAAGGCGCAGAACGCCAAGTTGGAACTCAGGACGGCCAAGGGTCAGCTGCTCCCGAGCCTGAGCCTGAGCGCCGGCTGGGGAACGGACGTGATTGATGGGACCGATCCCTTCTGGACCCAGTTCTCCAAGAGCATGGGTGAGCACGTGCAGCTCTCGATCTCCGTCCCCATCTGGGACCGGCTGAGCCGGCAGACGAAAGTGGCCACGAAGCGGAACGCCTACAAGCGGGCCACGGCCGAGCTGGACCAGAAGCGCCGCGAGGTGGAGACCGAGGTCCGCAAGGCCATCCAGGACCGGGACGGCAGCGCCGCCGCCTGGCTGCAGGCACAAAGAAAGGCTGAGGTGCAGACCGAAGCCTATCACCTCAACCTCAAGAAACTGGAGCAGGGACTCATTTCCCCGCTGGAATTCCAGACTGCCAGCAACAATTATCTCAAGGCGCAGGCCGACGAGATGGGCTCGCAGTTCAAGTATCTGATCAAGCAGGCCGTCGTAAAGTATTACAACGGGGTTGATTATCTCAACCAGTAGCGCCTACTTGTAAATCTCAGCAAGCTTTGCCTTCAGGTCGTCGCCCCGGAGTCCGCGGGCGACGACCGTGCCTTCCGGATCCACCAGGATGTTGTCCGGAATGGCCTGGACGCCATAGACCTGGGAAGCCACGGTCTTCCAGCGCTTCAGGTCGGAAAGGTGGATCCAGGGCATCTCCCAGTCTTTGATGGCCCGCACCCAGGCCTCTTTGTCCTGGTCGAAGGACAGGCCCACGATCTCGAAGCCCTTGTCGTGATAGGCCTTGTAGGCCTCGACCACGTTGGGCATCTCTTCGTGGCAAGGGCCGCACCAGGAAGCCCAGAAATCGACGAGCACCCAGTTGCCCCGGCCGAGGTATTCGCTCAGCTTGTGGACGTTGCCGTCCGGGTCGGGCTCTTCCAGGTCCTGGAATTTCTGGCCGACGACCGCCTGCGCCCGCTCCTGCATCGCTTTCATTTCCGCTTCCTCTTCATCGATCTTCTTCATCAGGTCCTGGACATACGGATGCCGGGCGAAGGGGGAGTCGCCCTGGAGGATCTCGCGGAACTTGTCCACCCCGTTCAGCCGGACCACCTGCTTGGCGAATGCGACCGGCAGGAGATTGTCCATGTTCTCCTCGAGTTTGCCCTTGAGTTCTTCCCGGTAGGCGTTGACGGCGGCGCGGTATTTCTCGATGAACGCCGGAGCTTCCTCTACGGTGAGCGATTCGAACTGGTCGCCCAGGCGGCCCAGTTCGCGCTCCTTCTCCGACATCCAGAGGTCACATTCCGTCACCTTCGTATTGAGTTCGGAGCCGGACAGCGTGTTGTCCGACAGGTCGATCGTCACGGGCTCGCCGTCGTTGATGAGCAGGGTCCACCAGTTGGACCCGTCGAGATTGACCGACAGGAAGGCGTCTTTCGGCGCCTTGCCGCGGATCCGGAAGGTACCGGCCTCGACGGTGGCGCTGTCGATGCGCGCGGCGCTGATCTGGTCGATCAGATAGACGGTCTTCCCGTCTGCCGGCGCGTTGGCGCCGGAAATGTCGTACTTCGCCAGGTTGCCGGAGCAGGCGACTGCCCCGATAGCGGCAAAAGCCAGGGAAATGTAGGATAACTTTTTCATATAACGTTGATTAGGTAATTACCAAAGCATGTTCCAGGCGGCGTCCTGGGCGCGCTGGCTGTGGACCGCGTTCATCTTGCCGAAGTTCCACTTGACGCCGAAGAGGATGTAGCGGCCCAGGACCAGCCGGTAGCTGTCCTCCACGTAGTTGGCCGCGACGGTGTGCGAAAGGCTGCGGGTCTGGTTGAGGATGTCGTGGGCGGTGATGCTCAGGTTGAAGGCACCGATGTTCTTGGAGATGGAGGCGTTCCACTGCCATTCCGGCTGTCCGAATCCGGCGGTGTAGCCTCTGTAGGAGACATACGAAAGGTCGGAATTGAGCTCGAAATCGTGCTTCGTCGTGTAGGTGCCGTGCGCCGACAGCTCGGTCCGCAGCGTGTTGCGGTCCAGGTCGAGCTTGGGTGCGTAGCGGGTGATGTAGCCCGAGGCCGCGGCCGTCAGGTCGAAAGAGAACCGCTCCTGGTTGTATTTGACGGAGACCGATGCGTAGGGCTCCAGCGTGCGGGTCATGTACTCGGCGAAGCCGCTCTTGCCGCCGTAGAAACGGTCGCCGGAGGCGTCGCCCCAGAAATCCGCCATGAAGGCGCTGTAGTTGAAGTCCTCCTTGTCCGGCGTGACGACGGTGCCATGGGCCAGGTAGCTGGCCGCGGAATTGTAGTCCAGGTAGCCGTATAAGTTCAGGCTCCAGATCTTCTTCGCGTCGAGCGGCGTGGTGAAACTGAAGTAGGACCACAGGTCGACCGAGGGCTTGCGGGCGTTGACGGGAAGCCGGTAAAGGATGCCGTTTGCATCGTACCATTGCGCTTCCGTGAGAGGGCGGGTACGCATGGCGCCGGAGATGGAAAGCATCAGCGTGCGGAACTTCTCGCGGTTGTTGCGCCGCCAGTCCAGGCTGAAATACGTATAGGTGAACGGCTTCAGATAGATGTTGCCCAGGCTCAGGCGGGCGGGGTCGCTGATGTTGAGGGCGGGGAGCATCCGGCTGTTGCCCGGTTTGGTGCTGCGGGCGTTGATGTCGAGGTTAAGCCGGTTGCTGCCCCAGCTGTGCTCGAATTCGAGTTCGGGCATCACGAACCAGTTCCATTCGTTCTGGCCCGTCAGGCTTTCGTTGCCGTAGGTCCGGGCTTTGGATTCGTCGAGGACGCCGTCCGCCTCCACGCCTAGCATGATCCAGGTGTTGTCGCTGAAAGAATACTGGCTGCCCAGACCGTAGCTCTGGTTCAGGTAGCGCCGTTCGACGGAGGTGGAGAGCGCGTCGTTGTGCCCCAGCGCGTCGAAGGCGTTGCGGGCGTTGCGGCCGCGTTCGAGCGTGACGCCCGCATCTGCGTTGACGGTCCATTTTTCGGTCAGCGGTTCGACATAGCGGATGCCGCCTCCCACGAGGGCCGAGCGGCTGTCGGTGTCGTAGCGCATCGTGCGGTTGTCCTGACCGCCGGCCATCTGCAGGACCGTGTTCTCGTCGGAGGCACCGGCGCCCTGGTTGTAGTTGCCGCGCAGGTTCAGGCGGAGATTGCGCTTTTTCTTGCCGCCCAGGTCCCGGAACGAGATCCTGAACCGCATGCTCGCGTCCCGGTCGGCCTGCTGGCCATGGGACCGGGTCTCGGACTGGTTGACCAGCGCGTCCGCACGGCGGGTCTGCGCGCTGGCGGTCTGGTCCGTCTCGCTGCGCTCGTAGCGGAAGGAAGACTCGAACTGGAATGTGACCTTGCCCTGCTCCTTCTTGAGTTCGAGGTCCGCGGTGTATTTGTTGCCGATGCGCTTCCCGGTCCGGGTGTCGTCGGACAGCAGGTCGCCGCCCTCCTGTGAGGTCGTGCGGGATGTTTTCGTGCCGGAGTCTGTATCCGAGAAGGTATAGCCGGCGCTGACCGTGCTCTCGACGTTCTTGATGCGGCTGGTGTTGAGGTTGAGGCCCAGCTGGTAGGCCGTGGAGAGGCCCTGGTTGAGTAAGACGGCGTCGCCCGAATCGTCGGACATCACGGCGACGAGGTTGCTCTCGTCCACGTTCTGGGCATTGCCGATGACGGTCAGCTGGTCCTTCTCCGTGTAGGCGGAGGCGAGCAGGTTGCCGGCGAACAGCGGGCCGCGGTCCTGCCGCAGGACGGCGTCTTCGTCGTGCTTGAGCGTCGTGCCGCCTTTCAGGCCGACGTTGCCGAACCAGCCTTTCTCATACTCTTTCTTCAGCGCGACGTCCAGCACCTTCTCGCGTTCGCCGGTCTTGATGCCGGTGTCCCGGGTCTCCTCCGATTCGCGGTCGATCACGCGGATCTTGTCCACCACGGCGGCGGGGAGGTTGTTGAGGGCGGCGCTCTGGTCGTTGAAGAAGAAGGTGCGGCCGCCGACGGTCAGCTTGTCGATCTCCTCGCCGTTGAATTTCACCTTGCCGTCATCGGTGATCTCCATGCCGGGCATCCGCCGCAACAGGTCTTTCAGCATCGCGTTGGCGCCTACGCGGAAGGAGGAGGCGTTGAACTCCACCGTGTCCTTCTTGATTACGATCGGATTGCCGATGTCGGAGACCGTGGCCGCCTGGAGGAAATATTCGTCCGGCTGCAGCCGGATGGTGCCGAGGTCCACCTCTTCCTGCCGGAAGTAGCGCTCTTTGACGAAGGGCTTGTAGCCCATCATCTCCACGTGGAAGGTGTAGTTGCCGAACGGCACTTCATCGAGCTTGGCGGCGCCTTTCGCGTCGGTCAGGGTGAAATTGGTGATGGTGGTGTCCTTGGCGGGAACGACATAGACGGAGGCGAAGGAGATGGGCTCCTGCGTGAGGGAATCAAGTACCGTCGTCTTGATCTCGGACATCCGTCCGTTCGTGAGGTTGTCGTTGAAGATGAATACCTGCGCCTGTAGGGAAGTACAGAGGGCAAGCAACACCAGAGAGAGAGAAAGTCTAGTCATTGTAAGTTTTGAGTTAGAGCCGCAGGTTCGCCACAATGTCCGTGCCAGCATCCGGCATTTCCAGACCGACTCTTAATTTTTTTCGGAATTCGATGTAAAACGGTTTACAGCAAGTGTAAAGTCTTTACACTTTTTACACTTTTACAGGATTTGATAATCTGTTGGTAGTCAGTAATTTATGTGTTTTGGCACGGGCTGTGTTCGGTCTGAGTCAAACAAATTTGAATAATAATAAAACAAACAAGAATATGGACAAGATCATCGAAAAGAAAACCGGTTGGAAAGTTGCTTTCACGAAGAAGGCTCTCCCTTATTGGCTGGGCGCCCTGCTCCTCGCTTTTGTCGTGTACCTGATTGCACGGCCCAACAACAAGACGCTCCGCGTGGACGGCGAATCCCTGACCGTCTCGAGCGCCGTGAAAGGGGAGTTCAACGACTACATCCGCATCAGCGGCCGCGTGCAGCCAATGACGACCATCCAGCTTAGCCCGCAGGAGGGCGGCATCGTGGAGAAGATCCTCATCGAGGAAGGCTCCCCGGTCAAGGCCGGCGACGCCATCCTGGTGCTGACCAACGACAACCTCGACATGCAGATCCTCAACGCCGAGGCCGACCTGGCCGAGAAGGAGAACATCCAGCGCAACACGCAGATCTCGATGGAGCAGCAGAAGCTGGACGTTCGCCAGAACGTGCTGGAATACAGCATCCAGGTGGAGCGCCTGCGCCGTGCCTACGAGCAGCAGAAGGCCCTCTATGCCGACAAGCTCATCGCGAAAGAAGAATACCTCAAGGCCGAGGAGGATTACCGCCTGGCCCAGCAGAAATACCAGCTGCTCTGCGAGCGCTCCGTCCAGGACAGCCTCTACCGCAGCACCCAGGTCGCCCGCATGGAGGAGAGCCTCGAGAGCATGCTCCTCAACATGCAGATGATCCGCAAGCGCAAGAGCAACCTCATCGTCAAGGCGCCGATCGACGGCGAACTCGGTCTGCTGGACGTGGTCCTCGGCCAGAGCATCGAGAGCGGCAGGAAGATCGGTCAGATCAACTCCGTGGGCACCTACAAGGTGGAGGCGCAGATCGACGAGCACTACATCGACCGCGTCGTGGCGGGCCTGGAGGCCACGTTCGAGCGCCAGGGCGAGACCTTCTCCACGTCCATCCGCAAGGTCTATCCGGAAGTGCGCGAGGGCAAGTTCAAGGCCGACTTCAAGTTCGACGGCGAGCAGCCGGACAACATCCGCGCCGGCCAGACCTACTACCTCAACCTCCAGCTCGGCCAGCCCGAGGAGGCCGTGATCATCCCGCGCGGCACCTTCTACCAGAAGACCGGCGGCAAGTGGATCTATGTGGTCAGCAAGGAGGGCAACAAGGCCGTCAAGCGCGAGATCCGCATCGGCCGCCAGAACCCGCAGTACTATGAGGTCCTGGAAGGCCTGGCGCCGGGCGAGAAGGTCATCACCTCCGGCTACGAAACCTTCGGTGACAGTGACGTGTTGGTCTTCTAACGGAATTTGAGGCGATGAAGATGTTCAAGAAAACGGGCGTATCGACGCTGATCAACATCCTGGGCATGAGCGTGGCGTTTGCCGCGGCGATGATCCTGCTGGTGCGGGTGCGCTGGGACGCTACCTATGACAAGCAGTTCGCGGGGCACGAGCAGGTGTTCCGGATGGAACAGGACTGGAACGAAGCCGGATATTTCGAGATCTTTTTCTGCCGGCCGATGATCGAGCGGGTCCGCGAGATGGACCCGAACATCGAGGCGGTGGCTACGGTGGCCGCCTGGAGTGGCTGGACTGCGGCACCGGAGGAGAATCCCGAGGCGGGGGTATCCCTGACCATGGGCCGGGTCGACCAGACCTTCTTCGATGTCTTCCCCTACACCTGGCTGGAAGGCTCCGCGCAGGAATTCGCGACCCCGTCGACGGTCGCCCTCAGCAAGACCGCGGCCCGTACTTTGTTCGGCGACAGCCCGGCTGTCGGCAAGACGCTCCTCCGGGTGGGAGAAAACGCCCGCGTACGGGTCGTGGGCGTCTATGACGACCAGGCCGCCAATTCCAGTATCAATTACCAATCCCTCACGTGGCTCGGCAAAGACTTTCTGGAAGACAGCAATGAATGGTCGTTCAACGCTTACCTGAAGCTCCGTGATCCCAAAGACGCCAAGGGCACGCAGGCGCAGCTGACGGAGTCCCTGATGGAATACTTCGGCGCCGGCGAGGCGACCGAGGAGGAGAAGGATGAACTCCGTCGCGGATTCCGTATCGCCAACCTGCACAAGGCTTATTTCCAGCGCGATATGGACGCGGGCGTGACCAGCGTCAACAAGTCGCTGACCGTCACCCTGCTGGCGATCGCCATCCTGCTGGTCGTGATTGCCATCATCAACTTCATCAATTTCGCGTTCGCGGAGATCCCGTTCCGCATCAAGAGCATCAACACCCGCAAGGTGCTGGGCGCTTCGCGCAGCTCGCTCGTGTGGAAGCAGCTGCTGCGCGCCGCGCTCCTGGCGCTCGTCGCCTTCGGCTTCTCCTGCCTGTTGCTGCGCCTTGTCGCCGGCATGTCCTGGGCTTCGGGCGTGGCCAATGCCATGACGTTCCGGGACTATGCGGCCATCCTCCTCCCGATGCTGGGCACGACGCTTGTCGCCGCCGTGGTCGCCGGCCTGGCGCCGGCGCTCTATTCGACCGCGCAGCCCGCCGCGCTGGTGCTGAAGGGTTCCTACGCGATGGGCGTCAAGGGCAGAGCCCTGCGCAACGCCCTGGTGGGCCTGCAGTTCTTCCTCTCCTTCATCTTCATCCTGGTGGGCCTGTACGTGGACGTGCAGCTCCGCTTCATGATGGACAAGGACATGGGCTTCCGCCAGGACCAGGTCCTGCAGGTTTGGTGCAGCCAGCGGGTCGGCGGTCAACTCCAGGCGCTGGAGGGCCAGCTGCTGCAGCATCCGTCCATCCTGGCGGTGACCGCCGCGGACAATAACATCGTCGGGGACGAAAAGATGGGCTGGGGCCGCATGGCCGACGACGGTGAGCATGTCAATATGGAAGTGCTGCCGGTGGCGGACAATTTCATCGACTTCTTCGGGCTGCAGATCGTGGACGGACGTGGCTTCCAGCCGTCCGACAACCAGAGCGAGAGCGGCAGCTACATTGTCAACGAGGCCTTCCTGCAGCGCTATCCGCAATATCACGTGGGCAGCTATATTGACGGACACCTGGCTCCGTCGCCTATCGTCGGCGTGGTCAAGGACTTCTATTCCAAGTCCCTGCACCATGCGGTGGAGCCGCTGGTGCTTTACAACTGGGGCGCCACTTCCTGGCGCAACCATTCCCTCATCTATGTCCGCGTGGAGGAGGGGGCCGATTTCAAGGCGGTGTCCAACTACATCAAGGAGACCATCTGCGGCCTGGATCCGACGCTGATCCCGAGCCAGTTGAACGTGCGCCGCCTCAAGGAATGGATCGGCTCGATGTACGTGGTCGAATCCGTCCTGCGCCGGCTGGTCACCATCGCTTCGATCGTCGCCCTGCTGATCGCCATCATCGGCATCATCGGCCTGGTGTTCTTCGAGACGCAGTTCCTCCGCAAGGAGATCGCCGTGCGCCGCGTCAACGGCGCCTCGGTGGGCAGCATCCTGCAGATGATCAACAAGAAATACCTGCTCATCGCCGGCATCAGCTTCGCCGTGGCCGCGCCGCTCGCCTATATCCTGATGAGCGGCTGGCGCCAGGGCTTCATCAGCCAGGCGCCGATCCCGGTGTGGATCTTCGTGGTCGCGCTGGTGCTGGTGGTGGCCATCTCGGCGGCCGTCGTCACGCTCCAGAGCTGGCAGGCCGCGAACGCCAATCCTGTCGAATCATTGAAAAACGAATAAACTATATCTATGAAATCATTCTGGAACTTTCTGAAAAAGAA
>LUZH01000260.1 GCA_001602885.1 Bacteroidales bacterium Bact_16
AACAGCGCCGTGGTCTCGCAGGAGACGGACCCCATCCACTGGGGCGCGGTCAAGCGCCTGTCCGTGATCGTGCAGGACGCGTCCGGGCAGATGGAGATGGTCTTCTTCAAGGGCGTCCGCTGGAATTTCCAGCGGCTCGTCCCGGGCGCCACGTTCCTCTTTTTCGGCAAGCCGCAGGCCTTCGGCACGCGCCTCAACATCGTGCATCCGGAGGTGGACGTGCCGCAGGAGGGCGCGCTCTCGCAGGGGGCGCTGACGGGCGTCTATCCCAGCACGGAGAAGCTCAAGACCGGCGGCATCACCGGCAAGGTGATGTGCCGCCTGCAGCAGTCCGCCCTCGCGCTCTGCCTGCCGGAGGTGGAGGAGACGCTGCCGGAGTATGTGCTGCGCGAGCGGGGGCTCGTGTCCCTGCAGTACGCGCTCAAGAACATCCATTTCCCGAAGGACAGCTATTCGCTGCAGACTCTTCTTCCTGCAGCTCTCGCTGCTGAAGCAGAAATATGTCCGTTCGCGTGGGGAGCGCGGCCTGCTGATGCCCAAGGTCGGACCGGACTTCCACGCGTGCTACAACGCCCTCCCCTACGCCCTGACCGGGGCGCAGCAGCGGGTGATCAAGGAGATCCGCGGCGACCTGACGAGCGGGCACCAGATGAACCGCCTGCTGCAGGGCGACGTAGGTTCCGGCAAGACGATGGTGGCGGTGCTGAGCTGCCTGATGGCCATCGGCAACGGCTTCCAGACCTGCATCATGGCGCCCACCGAGGTGCTCGCGCAGCAGCACTACGCCAATATCCAGAAGTATCTCAAGCCCACTTCCGTGCAGTGCGCGCTGCTGACCGGCAGCACGCCGCAGAAGGAGCGGCGCGCCATCCACGCCGCGCTGGAGGACGGCAGCCTGGGCATCCTCGTCGGCACGCACGCGCTGCTGGAAGACAACGTCGTCTTCCGCAACCTCGGCCTCGCCGTCATCGACGAGCAGCACCGCTTCGGCGTCGACCAAAGAGCCCGCCTCTGGGCTAAAGGTCCTTCTACGGCCGGCAGCGGAGACGCTCCTGCTGAAAACTTCGCTTCGCTCATCCCCCCCACTGCTGCGCAGCGGGTCCCCCCCATTTACGAGGCCATGGGTGGCCACGGTTTTCCGCAGGAGGTCTCCGCTGCCGGCCGGATCCCACCGCATATTCTCGTGATGACGGCGACGCCGATCCCGCGGACGCTGGCGATGACGCTGTACGGCGACCTCGACGTGTCGGTCATCGACGAGATGCCGCCGGGCCGCAAGCCCGTGCAGACGATGTGCATCGGAGCGAAAAGATGGACCTCCAGAACCTCGAGCAGGGCTACGAAGAGATCGTCAAGGCCTTCCCGCTGCCGGACTACAAGGTCGCCATCGTCCACGGCCAGCAGACCAACGACGAGAAGAATTTCAACATGGCCGCGTTCGTCGCGGGCCGCGCCAACATCCTCGTGTCCACGACCGTGATCGAGGTGGGCGTGGACGTCCCCAACGCCTCCGTGATGGTCATCGAGAGCGCCCAGCGCTTCGGCCTGAGCCAGCTGCACCAGCTGCGCCGCGTGGGGCGCGGCGCCGAGAAGTCCTACTGCATCCTGGTCAAGGACGTCAAGACCTCCCGGGAAGCCCAGCAGCGCCTGGACCTGATGTGCGCCACCGAAGACGGATTCGAGATCGCCGAGCAGGACATGAAGATGCGCGGCCCGGGCGACCTCGAGGGCACGCAGCAGAGCGGCCTGCCCATCAGCCTCAACATCGCCTCGCTGGCCAGGGACGGCCAGCTGCTCTCGGAGGCCCGCGCCTATGCCACGAAGGTCCTGGACGCCGATCCGGAGCTCGCCGCGCCGCAGAACGCCCCGCTGGTCCGGGAGCTGCGCAAAGGCAAATACGAAATCCGGGACTACAGCAAGATTTCTTGAGCGGGCGGCTTTTTTCGGCAAATCTGCTCGGAATTGCGCCCGATTTTTGTATATTTGAAAGAATCATGGAAACAGCAAGAATCCTGCTTCGCCCCTGGCGCGAAAGCGACTCCGGGGCCTTGTTCAAATATGCCAGCGACCCCGACGTGGGGCCGCGCGCCGGCTGGCCGCCCCACAAGTCCGAAGCGGACAGCCTGGGGGTGATCCGCCGCTTCTTCCTCAACGACCACACCTGGGCCATCGAGCTCAAGGAGACCGGCGAGCCCGTCGGCTGCATCGGCTATTTCCCGAAAGGCGAAAGCAACATCGAGATCGGCGAGCAGGACGCCGAGCTCGGCTACTGGATCGCCAAGCCCTACTGGAACCGCGGCATCTGCACTGAAGCCCTGCGTCTGCTGATTGCCTATTGCCGGGAGGAGAAAGGCTTCCGGACGCTCTGGAGCGATTTCTTCGTGGACAACCCGGCCTCCGGGCGCGTGATGGAGAAATGCGGTTTCCGCGACACCGGCCGCATCAACTGGTGCAGCCACCTCTACCAGGGAGGCGACCGCCCCGTCAGGATCATGGTCCTGGAAGAACAACCGAATCAAACAGCTAAAACGAAATAAAAGCCCAAATGAAACGCACCCTTATCGCATTAACCTGTCTTGTTATGGCAATCAGTTGTGCCCAAAAAGAAGATAGCGGCTACATCGGACCTTCCGACATCCGCATCGAGGACGGCGTGATGACCCCCGAGTCGCTGCTCGCGCTCGGCCGCCTGTCCGATCCCCAGCTTTCCCCCGACGGCTCCCGGATCCTGTATGGAGTCTCCTATACCGACGTCGCGGCCAACCGCAGCTGCCGCAACCTGTTCCTCTGCAACACCGACGGCACCGGCAAGGTCCAGCTCACCCGCTTCGCCAAGAGCGTCAGCGGCGCCCGCTGGTCGCTGGACGGCAAGAGCATCTATTTCCTGCAGGGCGGCCAGCTCTGGAAGGCGCCGCTCAAGGGCAACAAGCTCGGCAAGCGCGTCCAGCTCAGCGACGTCCCCAACGGGATCAGCGACTTCAAGCTCTCCCCCGACCAGCAGCAGGTCATCTACGTGAGCACCATCAAGAACACGGCCCTGCAGACGCCCAAGGACAGCGACCCCGCGCTCGACAAGGCGCAGGCCTATGCCACCGAGGACCTGATGTACCGCCACTGGGACCATTGGGTGACCGACGTCCCGCGCAGCTACGTCGCGCCCCTCGCCAACGGCAAGATCACCCCGGACAACTCCCTCGACATCCTCGGCACGGACGAGCTCTTCGAGCTGCCCACCGAGCCGTTCGGCGGCGTGGAGCAGCTGGACTGGGCGCCCGACAGCCGGCACATCGTCTATTCCTGCCGCAAGAAGGTCGGCAAGCAGTATGCCTTCAGCACCAACACCTCCATCTATATCTATGACATCCTGACCGGCGCCACGATCGACGTCAAGACGGACGGCGGCTACGACACGGATCCCGTGTGGAGCGCCGACGGCAAGCACATCGCCTGGATCTCGATGGCGCGCGACGGCTATGAAGCCGACCGCCAGCGCCTGTTTGTCTGCGACACGGAGCTCCTGGAGCCCGAGGCGGACGGCCAGAACGTCGGCGTGGCGGTGAAGAACGTCCGCGAACTTCTGCCGCACTTCGACCACGACGTGGCCGGCCCGGTCTGGTACGAGGGCGAGATCTTCTTCAATTCCCTCGTCGAGGAGGGCATCCAGGCGCTCTTCTGCGCCGACCTGACGGGCGACGTGCAGCGCATCACCGCCCCCGACTGGAATTTCGACTTCTTCTCCCCCTTCGCCATCCTGCCCCGCCAGGACGGCGTGGAGCTGCTGGCTTCCTATTATTGCCTCAAGTTCCCGACGGAGCTCGTCTCCGTCAAGATCACGGCCGGCGGCGTCACCTTCGCCCAGCTGACCGACGAGAACCAGCACATCATCGGCCAGCTCGCCGACGTCAAGGACGAGCGCGTGTTCGTGGAGACGGTCGACCACCAGCAGATGCTCTGCTGGGTCCTCTATCCCCCGCAGTTCGACCCCGCCAAGAAATACCCGGCCATCGAGATCGTGCTCGGCGGCCCGCAGGGCACCAACTCCCAGGACTGGAGCTACCGCTGGTGCTACCGCCTGATGGCCCAGCAGGGCTATGTCGTCATCCTGCCCAACCGCCGCGGCACCACCGCGTTCGGCCAGGAATGGAAGGAGCAGATCTCCGGCGACTACCCGGGCCTCAACATGCAGGACTACCTGAGCGCCGGCCGCTACATCAAGAGCCAACCCTACGTGGACAAGCTCGCCTGCGTGGGTGCTTCCTACGGCGGCTACTCCGCCTACATGCTGGAAGGCCTGCACGGCGACCTCTATGACTGCTTCATCGCCCACGCGGGCATCTTCGACGAGAAGCAGCTCTGGTTCACCACCGAGGAGATGTGGTTCGCCAACTGGGACAACGGCGGCCTGATGGAATACGCCTATGAGCCCGGCAAAGTCGGCCCCGCCGGCAACGGCATCACCTTCGGCGGCATGCAGCAGGCCGGCGCGCCCTACGCCACCACGGCCAAGGCCCAGCGCCACTACGCCAGCTCCCCGTCCTCGATGGTCACCAAATGGCACACTCCGATCCTCTGCATCCACGGCATGATGGACTACCGCATCCCATATGAGCAGGGCATGGCGGCCTTCAACGCCGCCCAGATGATGGGCGTCCCCTCCAAGCTCGTGGTCTTCCCGGAGGAAAACCACTGGATCCTCCAGCCGCAGAACGCCCTCTACTGGCACCGCACCTTCTTCGACTGGCTCGACCGCTGGATGAAATAAGGCCCGGCACCGCCGGAACCGCATTTTGCGGACTTCCGGACAGAAAAACCCCGGTTTTTCGGGAAGGTCCCCCCTCGCGGGGCACCACCTTCCAGAAAACACCGGGGTTTTCTGTCTGAAAACGGTTTGAATTAAACCTAAACAGTAAAATTTCACAATATGTGACGAGCGGGATGAATAACCTTGGTTTTGGTCGGCAAAGCGGGTAACTTGATTGAAAAAAATGAAAAACTCGACTCCCCATTATTTTCATTGCGCGACCAAGGGTTTTGACCACAGTGTCCTGTTCGCCTCCGTTCGTGAGTTTATTGCCGGAATGAACCGGATCGCCTTGTGCAAGGCCATGATGCCGGAAGTGGTCATCCTGGCTTTTTGCCTGATGGACAACCATGTCCATTTCATTCTCTATGGGACACGGGAAGCCTGCATGCGGTGGATGTCGCTTTACCATAAGTTGACCATGATGTGGCAACGTCACCACCGGGAAGGAAATCCGGTTGACGAAAACTGGGAATATGATGCCTGGCA
>LUZH01000261.1 GCA_001602885.1 Bacteroidales bacterium Bact_16
TAGACACCGGCCAGGTGGCCGATGTGGACCGGACCGTTGGCGTAGGGCAACGCACAGGTCACGAGGGTTCTTTTGAATTGTTTGTCCATTATTTTGCGTTTTTTTCTCTTCCCATTTTCTGTTTGATCCGCCGCTGCGCGGCCTGGATCTTGACCATCTCCTGAAGGATGGCCGTCTCCTGCTGCTCCGACTCCGCCTCCGGAAGCTCCCGGCGGAGGGTTTCATAGCGGTCCTGCATGCGCCGCTCGGCATAGCCGAGGATGGCGCGCGGGACCTGCGTGACCAGCCAGGAGGCCTTGGTGGTCATCGCATTCTCGAATGCCTGGATGGTCAGGCGGTATTTCTCCGTGGAGAGCTGCGAGGCGACATCCGCCACGCGCCGGTCCGCGGAGTCCAGCAGGCCCTTGACGATCTCCTGCTGGCCCAGGCCCTCGTCATAGAGGGCGAAATAGGCTTCATAGACGGCGGCGTAGGCGCCGTTGGCCATCCGGGTGCCGTCGCTGAAAGCGTCGCGGATAAAATCGGCGACGCTGGGTTTGTCCTGCTCGCTGCCGCTGTAGTAGTCGGAGTCGCTCTCGAAATCCAGCTCGTCACATCCGTGGCGCAGCAAAAAGTACAGCAAATCCCGTTCCGCGGGAGCGAGAAGCCGGTTCTCTTCCTGCACGGTCGGCGCCGCGGGCTGCACGGGAGCCGGTTCGGGCTCCGCCGTGACCGTCTCCCAGGCGCTCAGCGGCAGGTCGTTGCGGCGGCGCCGCTCTTCGCGCTCCGCCGTCTTGAGGGCGTCTTCCTGGATCTTGCGGCGCGTCCGCGCGATCCGGTCGAAGAGGATTGACACCTCGATGCCGAACTGCTGCGCCGTGGCCTCGGCGTAGGTCGAGCGCTTGACGGCGTCGGGGATCTGGGCGATCGTGTCGGCGATGTCGTTGATCAGGCCGGCCTTCTTGAGCGGGTCGCCCGCGGCCTGGCCGAGAAGCTTCTCCGTCTTGAAGACGACGAAGTCCTTCTCGTTGGCCGCGACGAACTCGCGCACTTCGTCCCGCGAGTGCTTGCGGGAGAAGGAATCCGGGTCGTCGCCGTCCGGCAGCAGCACCACGCGGACGTTCATCCCCTCGGCGAGGATCATCGGCACGGCGCGCTCGGCGGCGTGGATGCCGGCCGAGTCGCCGTCGTACATCACGGTGATGTTCTCCGTGAATTTCTTGATCAGGCGCACCTGCTCCACCGTGAGCGAGGTGCCGCAGGACGCCACGACGTTGGTGATGCCGAGCTGGTGCATCATCACCACGTCGACGTTGCCCTCCACCAGGATGCAGCGGTCCTCCCGGGCGATGTCGCTCTTGGCGAAATAGATGCCCAGCAGGTTGCGGCTCTTGATGTAGATCTCCGTCTCCGGCGAATTGACATACTTCGCAGGATTGTCCGCCCGCAGCGTGCGCCCGCTGAACGCGATCACGCGCCCGCTGACGGAGTGGATCGGGAACATCACGCGCTCGCGGAACTTGTCCGAAAGCGAGCCGTCGTCGTTCTGCACCGCCAGGCCGGCGCCCAGCAGGTATTCGTCTTTGTAGCCGGCGGCGCGGGCGGCGTCCACGAGGGCGGTCCGCCCGGAGGGCGCCCAGCCCAGCCCCCAGCGCTCGATGGTGGCGTCCTCGATGCCGCGCGAGCGGTAGTATTGATAGCCCACGGCGCGGCCTTCGCCGTCCTTGAGCTGGTCGGAGAAGAACTTGCGGGCGAACTCCGACACCAGCAGCAGGCTCTCGCTGCGCTGCCGGCGGGCGATCTCCTCCGCAGACTCCTCTTCCTCGACGATCTCGATGTGGTATTTGCGCGCCAGGTAGCGCAGCGCCTCGACGTAGGAGCAATGCTCCTGCTCCATCACGAAGCCGACGGCCGTGCCGGCCTTGCCGCAGCCGAAGCATTTGTAGATGCCCTTGGAGGGCGAAACGTAGAAGGAAGGCGTCTTCTCATTGTGGAACGGGCAGCAGGCCACGAAATTGGCCCCGCGGCGCTTCAGCGTCACGTAGTCGCTCACCACATCCGCGATCTGCGCGGTGTCCAGAATCAGATTGACGGTCTCCTGCGGTATCACTGCGCGATCTCACATAGGAATTTGAGCCGGACGAGCCGGACTTCGATCTCGTAGTAGTCCGGTCCGAGCGCCTCGACGGCGGCCTGCACGTCGTCCGACGTGGCTTCTTCCTTGAAATAACGATAGATCTCCTCGACGATGTCGGCGTCGATATTACACTCGATGTAGTAGTCCAGATTGAGCTTGGTGCCGCTGGAGACGATGGCCTCGATCTCGCCAAGCAGCTCGTCCATGTCCATCCCGCGCGCCTCGGCGATGTCCTCGAGGTCCATCCGGCGGTCGATGCTCTGGATGATGGCCACCTTGGCGGCGGATTTGTTGGGCGTGGACTTGACCACGAAATCATCGGGACGCTCGATTTCGTTTTCGTCGACGTATTTCTTGATCAGCTTGATGAATTCTTCACCGAACTTGCGGGCCTTGCCCTCGCCCACGCCCTGGCAGTTCTTGAGCTCGTCGAACGTGACCGGATAGAGGATCGACATATCCTCCAGGGCCGGGTCGCCGAAGATGATCCAGGGCTGCAGCTTGAGGCGCTTGCCCAGGTCCTTGCGCAGGTCCTTGAGCATCGCGAGCAGGACGGGGTCGCCCGCGCCGCCGCCGGCCTTCATGGCCACGGCGGCCGCTGCCGTGTCGTCGTCGTCATCGTCGTCGCCCGTGGCCGCGAACACGCGGTCCTCGACCAGGCGGAGCTCCCACGGCTCCCGGGCGAAGCGCTCGCCCAGCTCCGTGACGTGGATCAGTCCGTAGGTCTCGATCTCCTTGACCAGCAGGTGGGCGATCAGCCCCTGATGGATCACGGTGCACCAGAATTTGTCGGAGTGCGGCGCGCCCTTGCCGAAGAACGGGAGTTCGTCGTGTTTGTAGGACTTGATGAGCGAATTGGACACGCCGGCCAGGATGTTGGCCAGGTGGTCCAGCTTGAAGTGCTCCGGCAACGCCTGGATCAGGTCGATGACCAGTTTCATCTCCTTGCGGCCGTCGAAGGTCGGCTTGGGGTGGATGCAGTTGTCGCAGCAGTGGCAGTTGTCTTCCGGGTATTCTTCGCCGAAATAGTTGAGCAGGAGCTTGCGGCGGCACTGGCTCGACTCGGCGTAGGCCAGCACCTCGGAGAGCAGCTGGCGGCTGATCTCCTGCTCGGCGATGGGCTTGCCCTGCATGAACTTCTCCAGCTTCTGGATGTCCTTGTAGCTATAGTAGGCGATGCAGATGCCTTCCTGGCCGTCGCGGCCCGCGCGGCCCGTCTCCTGATAGTAGCTCTCGATGCTCTTCGGAATGTCGTAGTGGATGACGAAGCGGATGTCCGGCTTGTCGATGCCCATGCCGAAGGCGATCGTGGCCACGATCACCTGGACCTCCTCCATCAGGAACTTGTCCTGGTTCTCCGCGCGCAGGCGGGCGTCCAGGCCCGCGTGGTACGGGAGGGCCTTGATACCGTTGATGCACAGCAGCTCCGCCATCTCCTCCACCTTCTTGCGGCTCAGGCAGTAGATGATGCCGGACTTGCCGGGATTCTGGCGGATGAACTTGATGAGGTCCTTCTCGGGATCCACCTTGTCGCGGATCTCGTAGTAGAGGTTGGGGCGGTTGAACGAGGACTTGAAGACCGCCGCGTCGGGGATGCCGAGGTTCTTGAGGATGTCGCTCTGCACCTTGGGCGTGGCCGTGGCCGTAAGCGCGATGATGGGCGCGCGGCCGATCTGGTCCACCAGCGAGCGGATGCGGCGGTATTCCGGACGGAAATCGTGTCCCCATTCGGAAATACAGTGCGCCTCGTCCACGGCGTAGAACGAGATCTGCACTTCGCGCAGCATCTGGACGTTCTCCTCCTTGGTCAGCGACTCGGGCGCGACGTAGAGGAGCTTCGTCTTGCCGGAGAGCAGGTCCTCGCGGACCTCGTCGATCTGCTGGCGCGACAGCGAAGAATTGAGGAAATGCGCGATGCTCTCCGAACCGGCCACGAAGCCGCGCAGCAGGTCGACCTGATTCTTCATCAGGGCGATCAGCGGAGAGATGATGATCGCTGTACCATCCATCACCAGAGCCGGCAGCTGATAGCACAGCGACTTGCCGCCTCCGGTGGGCATCAGGACGAAAGCATCACCCCCTCCAATCAGGTGCGAGATGATTTGTTCCTGGTCCGCCTTGAAGGCGTCGTAGCCGAAAAACTCCTTGAGAGTCTTGTGAATCAGCGCCGAATCGGGTTTCATGGTAAGTTAGTCTAAGGTATGGATGGCGAGCCCGGAGCGGAGCTTGGGCTCAAACCAGGTCGTCTTGGGCGGCATGATATTGCCGGTGTCGGCAATATTGATGAGCTGCTGCAGGCTGACCGGGTATAACGCGAAGGCTACCTTCATCTCGCCGCTGTCCACACGGCGGGAGAGTTCGCCGAGACCGCGGATGCCGCCGACGAAGTCGATGCGGTCCGAGGTACGCAGGTCCTTGATGCCGAGAATCTTGTCGAGCACCAGGTTGGAAAGGATGGTCACGTCCAG
>LUZH01000262.1:0-539 GCA_001602885.1 Bacteroidales bacterium Bact_16
CACTTTGTAGTCCATAAATAGTTACCTTTTTTGGTAAACTTTTTTCAGGACGATACAGGAGCCTTAGGATGCGTGAGCCGTAATTCGCTGATATACTGTGACTTGAGGCTTTATCCCTACCTCAAAATGAGCAAGGATAAAAGCTTAAAACATTGATTTATATATGTTTACGGATCACGCTGGACTGGGCGGGATCTGGCAGGAGGGAAAGAAAAAGCCCGGCAGGATGGGTGCCGGGCGGATTTTTGGAGAATAGTGAATAATCCTGTTGGAGATTATTTAGGGTTTACTTGACGGCGATCTCCTGGACGGGGGTCTTGGGGAGGAGGACCGGGTGGACGGGCCAGGACTGGGCCTTGGCGAGCTTGAAGGGGGCGGTGCAGCGGATGTCCGCGGCGGAGGCGCCGAAGCGGGCCGTGTAGGCGCCGGCGGCGGTCTCCCAGGCGCTGGCGGCCTCGTTGAAGGAGGCGAGCGTGTAGGCGTCGACCGTCATCGTGAGGGTCTCGGACTCGCCGGGCTGCAGCTCGCGGGTCTTGGCG
>LUZH01000262.1:565-2049 GCA_001602885.1 Bacteroidales bacterium Bact_16
CGGCTTGGAGTAGGCGAAGGTCGTGTAGCCGAGGCCGTAGCCGAAGGGGTAGGAGACGGCCTTCTGTGCGGTCTGGAAGTAGCGGTAGCCCACCCAGATGCCTTCCTTGTACTGCGTCTCGTCCACGTTGGGCTGCTTGCGGATCGAATAGCCGAAGGCGGCGGCGAGGGCGGCGGTGTCGTCGTCATCGTCCGAAGCCGGGAACGGGTTGAAGGAGTTGCCGCCGGTGTAGTTGTACGGGAAGTTGTAGGAAGACGGGATGTCGAAATAGCTGACCGGGAAGGTCATCGGGAGCTTGCCGGAAGGGTAGGAGGCGCCGCAGAGGACGTCGGCCACGGTGTAGCCGCCTTCCTGGCCGGGCGTCCAGGCCAGCAGGATGGCGTCGGGGATGTGCTTCCAGGAAGCGGTCTCGACCGCGCCGCCCACGTTGAGCACCACGACGAGCTGCTTGCCCGCGGCGTGGTAGACGTCGGCGAGGGTCTGCATCATCTCGCGCTCGGCGCCGGTCAGCGACCAGTCTCCGTCCACGGCGCGGCGGTCGCCGCCCTCACCCGCGTTGCGGGAAATGGTCAGCACCGCGATGTCGGTGGCGGGGAGCTTCTTCTCGATGAAGCCGCGGCCGACGGCCATCTCCGGGATGACGGCGTCGCCGAGAAGGATGGAGGAAGCGCCGCCAGCGTTGTTCTTCGCCTTGGTCTTCTCCAGGGTGATATACTGGCTGTACCAGGTCTCGATGTCGGCGTCGGGCACCAGGCCGTTGGCCCGCAGGCCCTCCGCGACGTTGCGGACGTAGGCCTTGTTGACGTTGCCGGAGCCGGTGCCGCCGGCGATGAAGTCGTAGGAACCGACACCGTAGAGGGCGACGTTCTTGATGCCCTTGAAGGGCAGCACGCCATTGTTCTCAAGCAGGACGAGCCCTTCGGCCGCGGCCTTGCGGACGAGCTTGCCGTGGGCCTCGAGCTGCGGCTTGTTGGAATACTTATAGCCCTGGAAACGCGGGGTGCGGACGATGTACTCGAGCATGCGGCGGACGTTGCGGTCCACGTCGGCCATCGGGATGGTGCCGTCGTTCACGCCCTTGACGATGCGTTCGATCTCATTCTCCATACCGGGCTCCATCAGGTCGTTGCCGGCCTTGACGGCCTTGGCCGTGCCGTTCTTGTTGCCCCAGTCGGTCATCACGATGCCCTTGAAGCCCCACTCGTCGCGCAGGATGGTGGAGAGCAGGTCGTAGCTCTGCTGGGTGTAGGTGCCGTTGACCTTGTTGTAGGAGGACATGATGGTCCACGGGTCGGACTCCTTGACCATGATCTCGAAGCCCTTGAGGTAGAGCTCGCGGGCTGCGCGGGGATTGACAATGGCGTTGTCTTCCATGCGGTTGGTCTCCTGGTCGTTGAAGGCGAAATGCTTGGCGCTCACGCCCACGCCGTTGGACTGGACGCCGCGCACGTAGGCGGCAGCGGTCTTGCCGGACAGGAGCGGAT
>LUZH01000263.1 GCA_001602885.1 Bacteroidales bacterium Bact_16
GCCAAGACCCTGGCCGAGCACAACCGCAACGCGCAGGCATTCCAGGCCGAACTCAACCGCCGTGGGCGGAAATAGTTCCTAGCGCATCCGGAAGATCACCGGGAATCTGTAAGTCACGTTGACGGCGCGGTCGCGCTGTCTGCCGGGCTCCCAGCGCGGGGAGCTTGCGACCACGCGCATCGCTTCCTCGTCCAGGACGGGATCCACGCCTTGGAGCAGCCTGATATTGCCCACGCTGCCGTCCTTGCGCACGGTGAACTGGACCATCACGCGGCCGGACAGGCCCATTTCCTTCGCGATCTCGGGATACACGAGGTGCTGGGCGATCCAGCGGCCGAACGTGTTGGCGTCGCCGCCCATGAAGGTCGGCTTCTGCTCCACGATGAAGATCGGGATCTCCTCATCGATCTCTTCTTCCTCCACTTCCGTGCGGTAGGAATAGATCGGGACTTCGATGCCCGACTCGTCGAAGTTGATGAACGTCTCGGTCTCGAGCGGTTCGTCCACGATCTGCAGGACGTCGCTGATGAGGGGGATGACGGGCACCTTCGGCGGCTCCGGCGGGGTGTCCTGGGTGATGGGGACGATCTCGATCTCCGGGACGTCCTCGGCGCTGGCCTGCAGCGCGGGCGTCTTGCGGACGCCGGAAGAATAAGAGAATGCGCCGATGACGGCGAACAGGGCGACGATCAGTCCGATCTCAAGGAAAATGACTCTCTTGTTCTCGAGAGAAGCTTTCTGGGTTTTCTTGGTTTCCATAACTTTTCGTTTTAAGTGTCCGATGCAAAGTTATGGCCTCCTGCGCCCGTTTTCCAAATTTTCACGCGTGTAAAAAATCTCGCGGGCTATCCGCAACTGTCTGATAATGAGCGCGTTATGAAGCAACAATCCGCAAGAAAATCTCGCGGATTGTAACTATCTGATTATCAACGTGTTGGAAATTACTCCAGACAGCCCGCCAGGAGCTCCCTGTCCGGGGCGTCGGAGTCCGCGATGCGGCCCTTGAGCCGCCAGAGGCGGTTGTTGACCACGCCTTTCTCCTTGTCCAGGAGCGTGGCCATGGCCGTGCGGCTGAAGCCGGAGGCGGCCAGCACGAACAGCCGCACGTCGTCTTCCTTGCAGCCGGGCAACTGGGCGCGGAGCTTGGACGCGGCCCCGTCGTGGGCGGCGTCCACGGCCTGCTCCAGGCGCGCGTGGACCTTGGGGTCGTCGCGCAGCCCCTCGATGGCCTGCCGCGCCTCCTTGAGCAGGTTGCCCTGCAGCTTGTCGGTGCCCTCGAAGATGTAGTATTGCTCGCAGAGCCGCTCCAGGATCTCGTTCTTGCCGCTGGCGGTCTGCTTCAGCTGCCGGGAAGTGGCGGACAGGCGGGCCTGCAGCTCTTCGGCGATGCCGATGTAGCGCTCCGTCTCGGCCTGCTCCTCGGCGAGGGCCTTGGCGGCCGCGATGCGGCGCGCCCGCAGGAACCACAGCAGCGTGCTGGCGACGCCGAGGGCCAGCATCAGCAGCGCCCAGATGCCCATCCGGGTGGAGCGCAGGCGCTCCTCGGAGAGCGCGCGGCTGTCCTGCAGGTAGTCTTCGCGCGCCAGCGACACGGCGCTCTGCAGCGCGGAGATGTCCTCGGCGTTGCCGTAGGCGGTCACCTCCTCCAGGGCCTTCAGCGCTTCGTCGCTCCGACCGGCGAGGGCGGCCACCTGGTACTGGCGGAAACGGAGCCGGTTGCGCTCGGAGACGGTCTCCACGCGGGCCTGCGCCCGGGCCAGGCAGCGCCGGGCCTCCGCCATCTGCCCCTGCTGGGCGGCGGCGTAGGCGAGCACGCCCCAGTCGGCGGTGCCGAGCGGGTAGTGCAGGTCGTCCGTCACCCGGCCGAGCATGTCGCGGGCGAGGGAAGGGTCCGCCGGCGTCTTCTCGAGCGCCAGGGCGGCGTAGGACTGCAGGCAGCGGACCTGCGTGAGGGTATCGGCCGCGGACACGGCCTCGGAGAGGACGGTGCGGAAGATCTCCTCCGCCTCGTCGTAGCGTTCGAAGTTGTACCAGGCCTGGCCGTATTCCAGCAGGACGCGGCGGCCTTCGAGCGGCTCGCCGGCCTTGGTGTAGGCCTGCCAGGCGGCGTAGAGCTCCCGCGCGGCGGCGACGTGCTGCAGGGAAGCGTTATAAATGTAGGCGAGCTGCCGGTGGGCCCGGGCGGAAGCGGCGTGGTCGCGCGCTTCCTGCGCGGCGGCCAGCGCCTTCTCGAACGACACGATGGCGCGGGCTAGCGCGCCGTCGGCCGCCTGCACCTGCCCGAGGCGGTGCCAGGCGTCGACGCGCTCCGCCGCGCTGCCGGACCGCTCATAGTAGTTGGCGGCGTCGGCGAGCGACTGGGCGTCCTCGACGGGGATAAACCCGAAACAGGCTTCCTGCGCCCGGGCGCGGAGCAGGGTGTAGGCTGCGCGCTGCCCGCGGCCGCGCAGGCTGCCCGGCGCGATGCCGTCCAGCACGGCGAGGCTGCTGTCGGGCGCGTCGGCCAGCAGGGCCTCGGCCTGCTGCAGGCCGGCCCCGGGGCCCGCCGCCGTGCACGCGGTCAGGGCCGCGGCCAGTATGAAGTAGATTCTACGCATAGTCATATAAACGAAAAAGGGGAAACGTTTCCGCTTCCCCTTGTCGGGATGATCTGACTCGAACAGACGACCCCTACGTCCCGAACGTAGTGCGCTAGCC
>LUZH01000264.1 GCA_001602885.1 Bacteroidales bacterium Bact_16
GAACCTGGCCGCCTCGGCGCGCGCCCTGCGCGGCTTCAACGACACGCTGGCCACGCAGTGCGTGGAGATCGCCCGGGAGACCTTCGCCCGGGCGGAAGCCGCGGGCGGTTTCCCGATGGGCCGGCTCCAGCTGGCCGTCGAGCTCTACCTGACCACCGGCGAGCAGGCTTACTTCGATTTCATCCTGTCCAACTGGGACACCGTCGTGGCCGCGGCCGGCTACTGCGGCTGGTATGTCGCCCGCGTGGAGAAGCAGATGGAGGGCCAGCGGAAGTACCGCAAGCAGTGCGCCGCTTTCCGCGAAGCGCTGCAGCGCTACCGGGTCATGCTGGACGCGCAGAGCGCGGAAACGCCTTACGGCGTGCCGTACCGCCCGAGCATCTGGGGCGCCGGCTGGGACATCCAGTCTTTCGGCTACCGCCATTATTTCCTGGCCAAGGCCTATCCGGACATCTTCTCCCCGGACCAGGTCCTGGATGCCCTGCACTTCATCCTGGGCCGCCATCCGGGCTCCAACCAGGCTTCCTTCGCCGGCGGGGTGGGCGCCTCGTCCGCCACGGTCGGCTACGGCCTGAACCGCGCGGACTGGTCCTACATCCCCGGCGGCACCGTTTCGGGTACGGCCCTGATCCGCCCGGACTTCCCGGAACTGCTGACCTTCCCGTATCTCTGGCAGCAGGTCGAATACGTGCTGGGCGGCGGCTCGTCGCATTATATGTTCCTGGTCCTCGCCGCCAAGGATCTGGTGGGCGAGTAGGCCGGAGCGGCCGAAACTTTTTTGCTTGAAACTCTTGCGCTTTTCGCAAAAATGGCCTATTTTTGCAGTCCCTTTTGAAACAGGGGCGTAGCTCAGTTGGTTCAGAGCGCTTGAGTCACATTCAAGAGGTCATCGGTTCGACCCCGATCGTCCCTACCAAAAGCCGTCAGCGATTCGCTGGCGGCTTTTTTGTTTTCTGGCCGGAGTTGCGTACATTTGGGATATGGACAGACGTGATTTCCTCAAGACGGCCGCCGTGGCGGGGGCGGGCGCGGCGCTGCTCGGCGCAGGATGCGCCCCGCAGCGCGGCCCGCGGCCCTACCGCGTGGGCGGCAAGGCCCGGATGCAGCTCAGCTGGGCGCCCTATGAGCTCCAGTTGCGGCACACTTTCACAGTAGCTTCCTATTCCCGCACCACCACGCCCGACGTGCAGGTGGAGATCCGCTACGACGGTTTCACCGGCTACGGCGAAGCTTCGATGCCCCCGTATCTGGGACAGACGGTGGAGAGCGTCTGCGCCTTCCTGGCGAAGGTGGACCTTGGGC
The DNA here is from genome assembly GCA_001602885.1 of Bacteroidales bacterium Bact_16. Next base: position 1,303 of record LUZH01000264.1, read on the forward strand.
AGTTCGCCGACCCGTTCCAGCTGGACGACATCCTCGCCTATGTGGACAGCCTCTCGCCGGGCGACACGGCGGCCAAGGCTGCGGTCGACATCGCCCTGCACGACCTGGTGGGCAAGCTTCTGGGCCAGCCCTGGTGGCGCATCTGGGGCCTGGACGCCGCCAAGGCGCCGGACACGACTTTCACCATCGGCATCGACACCCCGGACGTGGTCCGGGAGAAGACGCGCGAATGCGCGGACCGGTTCAATATCCTCAAGGTCAAGGTGGGCCTGGACAACGACTTCGAGATGATCCGCACCATCCGCGAGGTCACCGACCTGCCCCTGGCGGTCGACGCCAACCAGGGCTGGAAGGACCGCCAGCAGGCGCTCGACGAAATCTGCTGGCTGCAGGAGCACGGCGTGGTGATGGTCGAGCAGCCGATGGCCAAAGAGCGGCTGGACGACAACGCCTGGATCACGGAGCGCAGCCCGCTGCCCGTCTTCGCCGACGAGGCCGTGCAGCGGCTCGCCGACATTCCCGCCCTGGTGGGCGCATATTCCGGGATCAACATCAAGCTGATGAAATGCACGGGCATGCGCGAAGCTTGGAAGATGGCCACTTTCGCGCGGGCCGCGGGGCTGCGCGTGATGGTCGGCTGCATGACCGAGACCTCCTGCGCGGTCACGGCCGCCGCCCACCTCTCGCCCCTGGCCGATTTCGCCGACCTCGACGGCAACCTGCTGATCAGCAACGACCGCTTCCGCGGGGTTACCGTCGAAAGCGGCCGTCTGACGCTGCCCGACGCCCCGGGGCTGGGGCTCGAACTGCTCTGATGCCTGTCTAGTGCTTGCGCACCACGCGGATGTAGAGATACTTCGCGCGGGAGCGGTGCTGACCTTCCGTGGATCCGATATACAGGGTCGTCTGGGTGGTGAGGAAGTCCAGGCGCGCGAGCGTGCTCGCTCCGGTGACGTTGCCGTTGCCGCGGATGTCATTGGTCCAGTCCGGTTCCTCGTTATACCCGTCGCCGTTGCTGAGCAGGAGCACCCCGCGGCCTTCCGTCAGGTCCTTCTTGAGGCATATCCACAGGACGCCTGCCGACAGTTCGCACGGCTGGACGCGGTTGGTCTCGGAACCGCGCGTGGAAATCTGCAGCCTGTCGATGCCCGTAGGGTTGTCGTGGGCCGGATAGTAGAAGAACATCGTGCCGTTGTTCCAGTCGAGATTGCTCTTCGAACCGATGGTGATCAGGTTGTCCATGCCCAGGTCGTTGGTGGAGTTCGGCGTGCTGCCCCGCATCTGGTAGTAGCAGTTGGACACGTCCATGTAGGAATCCAGGAAGTCGCCCGCCGAGAAGTCGAGCCCGGTCACGGGCTGTGACGGCCAGGCTACCGGCGGCTTGTTGGCGGCCGTCCAGGCGCCCGGGTTGGGGTCGTAGTGGATCTTGACGAAATCCATCGTCTGCGTGTCGTCTGACAGCACCCGTTCGTTCTCGTTCTCGAAGAGGACCGAGAACCGGTAGCGGAGATTCTCCTGCAGCACGTCGTCGGTCAGCCAGGCCGGCGACCAGTAATACGTCTCGCTGTAGTCCTGCGTGGGGTTGGCGATCGTGACGTGCTCCTCGCCGCAGTCGTTCTCATCGTCGATGTTCTGCCAGTAGAGCGTGTAGGAGGTCGCCCGCTCGTTGGCATTGCTGGAGCTTGCCGTGATGAGGATGGGGAAGCCCCGGCCCGGCTCGTAGCCCTCGCGGATGTCCAGGCCGCCCCGCAGGTTGGACTCCAGGTTGAAATTCGTGGAGAAGGTCTCCGTCCGGCCGCCTGCGTTGCGCAGGGTCAGCTGGACCGTGATCGTGGCCGGCAGGAGGTGGATGTCGAACGTGCTGATGCCGGGGACGGTGAATTCCTGCGTGAGCTGGTAGGACGTGCCCGTAGGCAGTTCGTCCAGCTCGATCTCGCGCTCGCGGTACTCGCCCTGCGTGCTCGTGTAGCACATCTTCAGCGAAGCGTAGGAGAAGGCGGACGCCGTGGAGATGAAGCGCAGGTCGACCCGAGCCGTCTCGAACGGCTTGTAGGCCGGCTTCTCCATCTGGATCGTGCCGGTGATGGAGCCGGAAAGGTCTTCGTCACGCACGCAGCGGAAAGAGGTGCTCTCCTGGTTCTGGTAGGGGAGGCGCATCTGGTCGCTCAACGAGAATCCGGTCTTGGTCCGGTCGTCGGCGGAGCCGCTCGGATCGTCGCCGTATTTGCCGCGCGAATAGAAGGTGCGGCTCGGGATACGGATGGGGTTGCCCGTGCCGAAGTATCTGATGGTCTCTCCCGTCACGGAGTTCCTGCCCGCAATCACGAAGCTCATGACGGACAGCTCGACCTGGTTGGGGAAGCGGTAACCGGGCGGGCAGAAGGGATTGTAGCCCAGCTCCGTCACGCGCTCGTTCATCTTGCCCATGTCGGCCAGGCGCGTCCGGGTGCCGTTGCCGGCGATGTTGACTGCGTCGTCGGGGTATTCCGCGGGATCCCGGCTGCCGTCGGGAATGACGACGTCCGCCTTGCGCTGGGTGACCAGCTTCAGGTAGGGCCGGTTGTTGACGGACCGCTCGTCATGGAAAGGAAGTTCCTTGTCCGTGAAGTCCCGCAGGCACTTGGGGTTGAGCCGGCGGAAGGAGATCTCATAATGGTCGTCGGCAAAGTCCGTGCGCTCGTAATACGGGTCCACGGCCAGGCTGTAGGGGGCGGTGGTGATGTCCTTCGTGCGGTTGTCGTAGGATCCGAGGTTGCGGACGCAGCGCACGGATTCGGCCTTGTTGGCCTCGACTTCCGCGCCGGCGCCCAGGTTGTTCCAGGCCCAGAATGTGCTGTATTCGTAGGTGGAGGAGCCTTCCTCGGAGGTGAGGACGCGGGGGTCGTTGGGATTCTTGAGGCAGGTGCTGGACACGACGTGCGCGCGCCACTGCCCCGGCGCCGGCTGGTAGATGCGGGCGGTGGAGGAGAGCGCCTCGTTGCCGATCCACATGCCCACCAGCTGGTTGATGGAGGCCAGGTACCAGCGGAGCTCTTCGGGGTCGATCTCGCCGTCGCCGTCGTTGTCGCGGTTGCGCGTCATGCAGGAATAGACCATCTGCTTGTAGTCGTCCTGCAGCTCCGGCTCCTCGTTGACCACCGTGTAGTTGAGGTAGGTGTCCCACTGCGGGCGGTTGCCCTCGCCGGGATCGGGATCCAGCTGCCAGAGGCCGGCCGTGTTGATGCGGCCGTTCTCCATGTTGTTGATCGTGCGGCCGGAGAGGGTCGCGGGCGTGCCCCAGGGCATGCCGTCCTCGACCATCGCGCGCATCTCGTCGATGTGCTCGGTGCCCCAGATGGACTCGAGTCCCGGCGCGTAGCTGTTGTAGAAGGTCTGGATGGACTGCTGGATGATGGAATGGCTGGAGCGGATCACGTCGCTCCTGCGGTCCTGGCTGTAGAGGGCGTCGGAGAGGATGTGCAGCTCGCGGGGCGTGGCGTTCACGAACGTGCGCCACAGGTCCGGGTTGAATTCGCCGGTGCGCGGGTCCGTCTCGTAGTAGTATTCGTCCACGAAGGCGGTGATGCGGATATGGTCGGCCGGATCGAAGAGGTTGGCCCGGCCGTTGCGCTTCTCCGTGTTCTGGAAGAAGAGGAAATTGACCAGCTGGTTGAGGTCCATCAGGCCGGGCGGATTGTTGTCCGGCACCCAGGCCGGGTCATATTCGTCCTTGCCGGGATATTCCACGCGG
>LUZH01000265.1:0-102 GCA_001602885.1 Bacteroidales bacterium Bact_16
CTTGTGGTAGACCTGGTCGTCGCCGGCATAGTCGATGTCCGCGAACTTCTCGGAGCAGTGGACGTCGATCTTGGGCATCTGGAAGCCGCCGAAACCGCCGGC
>LUZH01000265.1:168-4438 GCA_001602885.1 Bacteroidales bacterium Bact_16
AAAAATTTCTGCAGGGTCTCCGCCAGGTAGGTGCGGGCGTTCATCCAGGTGTGGCCGCCTTCGGTGAACATCTTCTCGTAGGAGATGCCGCGGGCGTCGAAGTAGGCCTGGTGGTCCAGGACGTTCTGGTAGAGGAAGTCGGAGGTGCCCACGCCGAACCACATCAGCTTCAGCCCCGCGACGGTCTGCCCGACCTGCGGGAAATAGGCGTCCATCACTTCCGGAGTGAGGTAGGCGCTGTAGGAGGCCAGCCAGCCAAACAGGTCGGGACGGCTGTAGGCCGCGAACAGCGACTGGCCGCCGCCGCGCGAGAAGCCCGCGATGGCGCGGCTCTCGCGCCGGTTGAGCGTGCGGAAATTGCGCTCCACGAACGGCATCACGCACTCGGTCAGCTCGCGGGTGAAGTCGGTGTACATCCCGGCCGCCTCCATCGAGGTCGGGGCCGGCGTGCCGTTCATCATGTAGCCGTACGGCATCACGACGATCATCTCCTTCGCCTTGCCCTGGGCGATGAGGTTGTCCAGGATGACGTTGAGCTTGCCCACCTTGAACCAGGTCTCCTCGGTGTCGGTGGTGCCGCTGACCAGATAGAAGACAGGATATTTCTTGTTGCCTTTCTCGTATCCCGGCGGGGTGTAGACCACCAGCGGGCGGTCCATGCCGATCACGGAGGACTTGTAGTTCATATACACGACCCGGCCGTGCGGGACGTCGTTGAGCGTATAGAGCGCGTCCTTGTCCGGCATCTGCAGCAGGCTGGCCTTGAACTGCTCGTTGGGGAAGATGTCCGTGTTGTTGGGATCCTGCACGCGGATGCCGTCCACCACGAAGTTGTAGGGGTAAATATCGGCCTTGGGCGGCTTCACGGTGGCGCTCCACACGCCTTCGGCGTTGCGCACCATCGGGACGTCCCGCTCCTGGAACTGGCCCGACAGCATCACCTGCGAGGCCCGGGGATCCTGGTAGTTGAAGGTCACGCGGCCGTCGGGGTGCACGATGTGCGACTCCAGCGAGGAATTCCACATCCGGGGCCCCTCGGGGGCCGGATAGCCGAGCAGCCGGAGCATCGTGGCCGCATAGCGGCGGCCGAGCTCGCGGTAGCCCGCGGCGTTGAAGTGCAGCAGGTCGAAGTTGACGTCGCAGCCGCTGGAGCTGATCACGTGGGCCTGCGGGATGGTGCGCGGCACCGCGTCGATGATGGGATTCATCGCCGCGCAGATGCCGCCGCGGTCGCTGTTGACCACTTCGCCCACCAGCAGGGGCACGACCTCGCCGCGCAGGTCGAGGTCACGCAGGATATTGTCATAGACGCGCTTGAGCTGCATCGGCCAGTCCTGCTGGCCGGTGTTGGACTCGCCCTGGTGCACCAGGATGCCCTTGATCACGCCGTCCTTCTGCGCCTTTTTGGCGAGCGAGATCAGGCGGCCGTAGGGATCGTTGTCATAGGCGGCGAGCATCCCCTTCATCCATCCGGGGGCGCGGTTCTTCACGTAATTGTCGATGCTGTCCGGCAGGAAGGTCTCGATGTGGCAGCCGCCGATGGCGACGTGGATGATGCCCACCTTGACATTGTCCGGAAGGTTCTCCACCAGCGTCCGGCCGAAGTAGTCGGCGGGCGTGAGGCCGGTGCCGGGACGGCAGAGCGGCGGGACGGCGGTGTACCACTCGCCCTGCTTGCGCCCCATCTCGGGGAAATCGACGGCCGCCATCATCTGGAAGCGGTCGCTCACGCCCTCGAGGTCCTGCGCCTCAATGCGGGCGTTGCCCTCCATGTTGGACTGTCCGAAGCAGAGGTAGATGTGGAAATCGGGGTCCTGCGCCCGGCCGGCGACGGCCGCCAGCAGCAGGAAGGATACCAGGAGAATGCGTTTCATATGTGGCTTGTTTTTTAGTAGAGCCAAATTTACGCTTTTTCGCGGTTCGCGCGTAGCCGCGCGCACCGGAATTCTTGCATTAATCCTCCATTTTCTTGCAGAAATGTGCCACCAAAAATGTATCTTTGTGACAATGGAAGCCTTGGAGGTTCTGAAGCAGTATTGGGGCCATGACGCCTTCCGCCCGATGCAGGAGGAGATCATCTCCGCCGCGACGGACGGCCGCGACGTGCTGGCCATCCTGCCCACCGGCGGCGGCAAGTCCGTCTGCTTCCAGGTCCCCGCGCTGATGCGCGAAGGCATCGCCCTCGTGGTCACGCCCCTGATCGCCCTGATGAAGGACCAGGTGCAGAATCTCGAGGCGCGCGGGATCAAGGCGCTCGCCATCCACGCCGGGATGGAGCGCCGCGAGGTGGAGATCACGCTGGGCAATGCAGCGTACGGCGACTTCAAGTTCCTCTACGTGTCGCCGGAGCGGCTCAACACCGCCCTCTTCCAGTCCTGGCTCCCCCTCCTGCCCATCAACTACATCGTCGTGGACGAGGCCCACTGTATCTCGCAGTGGGGCTACGACTTCCGCCCGGATTATCTGGAAATCAACAATTTGCGCAAAGTTGTGGACGCGCCCGTGATCGCGCTGACCGCCACGGCCACGCCCCGCGTGGCGGAGGACATCATGGACAAGCTCTCCTTCCGCGAGCCGCTGCTGCTCAAGAGCGGGTTCGAGCGCCCCAACCTCTCTTATATCGTGCGCAAGTGCGAGGACAAGAGCGGCCAGCTGCTCGACATCTGCCGCGGCGTCCAGGGTTCGGGCATCGTCTACATGCGCCACCGCCGCCGCTGCGAGGAGATGGCCGCGCTGCTCGCCGACCAGGGCGTCAGCGCGTCGTTCTACCACGCCGGGCTGGGCGGGGCCGTCCGCGCGGAGCGCCAGGAGGCCTGGCGGCGCGGCGAGATCCGCGTGATGGTGTGCACCAACGCCTTCGGCATGGGCATCGACAAGCCCGACGTGCGCTTCGTCGTGCACACGGGCCTGCCCGAGAGTCCGGAGTCCTATTTCCAGGAGGCCGGGCGCGCGGGACGCGACGGACGGCAGTCCTACGCCGTCCTGCTCTGGAACGCCACGGACGTGCGCCGGCTCCGCCAGCTGCAGGCCGTGACCTTCCCGCCCCTCGAATACATCGCCGACATCTACCAGAAGCTCCATATCTTCTTCCAGATCCCCTACGACACGGGCGTCGGAAGGCAGCTGAAATTCGACCTGGACGCGTTCGCGAAGCATTTCCGGCTGGAGCGCGCGCCGGTCCACTATGCGCTCAAGTACCTCGAGCGCGCAGGCCATCTGACCTTCGCCGAAGACGTCGAGATCGCCACGCAGGTGGGCATCCTCGCCGACCGCGGCGCGCTCTACGACATCGACCTGCCGGAGCCGGCGATGGTCACGCTCCTGGAGGTCCTGATGCGCCGCTATTCCGGCATTTTCTCCTACCCCGTCCCGATCCGCGAAGAGCCGGTCGCGGCCGCCTGCGGGCTGTCCGTGCCGCAGCTCCGCCAGCTGCTCTACCGCACTTCCCTGGAGCACGTCATCAAGTACATCCCGGGCGACCGCTGCAGCGTGGTCTTCCTGCATCACGACCGCCTGATGCCCGGCAACGTCGACCTCCAGAAGGACAAATACACCTTCCTGCTGGACAACGCCCGCGCCCGCGCCGAGGCGATGGTCGAATACGTCTCGGAAGGCACGGAATGCCGCTCCCGCTGGCTCCTGCGCTATTTCGGGCAGGAAGAATCCGCCGACTGCGGCGGCTGCGACGTGTGCCGCGCCGCGCGGCTCGGCATCCCGGCGGGGCTCCCCTCCGAGGCGGCAGCGCTCCGCCGCCGTCTCATCAATAATGGGGATTTACCCTGCGAATAGGGCATTCACTTTGATAAGTGAAGAAAAATCGCTATATTTGCCCGGTTTCAAGGTTAGTTAGAAAAAGGTTTAATTATTATAAATTCTAAAATAACGCATTATGCCTAAGATCGATTTAACTAAGTATGGCATCAAAGGTGCAACCGAGATCCTCTACAACCCGACCTACGAAGTCCTCTACAACGAGGAGACCGTCCCCGGCCTCGAGGGCTACGACAAGGGTCAGGTGACCGAACTCGGCGCCATCAACGTGATGACCGGCGTCTACACCGGCCGCTCCCCTAAGGACAAATACATCGTGATGGACAAGAACTCCAAGGACACCGTGTGGTGGAACACCCCGGAGTATCCCAACGACAACCACGAGATGTCCGAGAAGACCTGGAAGGAAGTCAAGAGCCTCGCCCTCAAGCAGCTCAGCGGCAAGCGCCTCTTCGTCGTGGACGGCTTCTGCGGCACCCACAAGGACACCCGCATGAAG
>LUZH01000266.1 GCA_001602885.1 Bacteroidales bacterium Bact_16
ATACTTGATGCTGTAGTTCAGGACATACTCTTTGCCATACTCCAGGCCGGTGACTGTCGATGTGATCCTCTCAATCTTGCAGGTGCAGTTGGCGGTCACGCTCTGGACGACCTGATAGTTGATGATGTTCCCCTCCTGGCTGAGATCCAGCGACAGGCCGTCGACATTGATGGCGCAGTTCATCTCCGCGTTCTTGAGGGTCACGGCCAGTCCGCTCTCGGTGTACTCAAGAATCAGTTGTGCGGGAGTATCCGCGTTCGTCCCACCTTTGGTGCCGTCGGCCTTCGTGGAGGCGCATTCGGTCCAGGTGAGTTCTATGGAATGGGGGTTTTCGTTCTCTTTGTTGCAGGCGGACAGCACCAGGCAAGCCGCCAGCGTGATCAGACAGTAGCGCTTCATTGTAGTTCTTTTCCTATATAACGCTGTCGGAGAAGAAATACTGCGTCAGGCTGCCTGCTTTTCGGCGTATGGGCGCCGGCTAGTACTGCGCGACGAATTCGTAGACGATGTTGCCCTGCTGGCGGGCGGGGGCGTCCGCTTTGGCGGAGAATTTGGAGAGGCGGGCGGCGCGGACGGCGAATTCCTTGAGACATTTGTCGGCCGAGGAGACGCTCTCGTCGACCTTGGCTTCCACGACCGAGCCGTTCGGCGCCACCTTGATCAGCACCGTGACCTGCCCGGCGCCCATGCAGCGGTAGGCCGGAATGGGCAGTTTGCTGGCCTTGCGGCCATCCAGATAATAGGAGACGACCGAAGGGCCGCTGTAGACGGGCGTGTCTTCCTTCTTGGGCTCGTCCTGCGCCGGCTTTACCGGATTGGGGTCGGTGTAGTCTTCCTGCTGGATCTCATGGCCCCGGGCGAGCTCTTCCTGGAGGCGCTGCGCGTCCTTGTAGAGCTGCTCCGCATCGGTGCCGCGGTCGTCCTTCAGGGCGCCGCGGTCGACGGCCACGCCGCGCACCGCCGGCGCTGCGTCGATCTCCTGCTGCAGCCGCTGCGCGATGCTCTCCTTGAAGGCGGCTTCCTGCTCCAGGCGCTCGATCTCTTCCTGCAGGCGCTCCTTCTCCTCCAACTGGGAGAAGTCCATCAGGAAGCCTTTCTCCTGCTTGATGCTCCAGTCGAGGCCGGCCAATAACAAGACAATCACCACCGCGAGGTGAACGATCACGGTGGTGTAGATGCCTGCCTTTTCGTCTGCGGAGAGCCGGCGCATAGGCGTTTAGAACTTGTCCTTCAGGGACTTCTCGATGGTGGCCGTGATCACGTCGATGGCCACCTTGTTGTGTCCGCCCTGCGGAATGATGATGTCGGCGTAGCGCTTGCTCGGCTCGATGAACTGGAGGTACATCGGCTTGACCGTCCGCGAATAGCGCTCGATGACCCAGTGGACATCCTTGCCGCGCTCGCTGATGTCGCGCGCCATCACGCGCATCAGGCGGTCGTCGTCGTCGGCATCCACGAAGATCTTGATGTCCATCTGCTCGCGCAGGCGCTTGCAGGTGAAGATCAGGATGCC
>LUZH01000267.1 GCA_001602885.1 Bacteroidales bacterium Bact_16
CGCGAGATAGTTGGACGGGGAGTCGCAGAGCATCGTGAGCGGCGCCTCGAAGACGACGTATTCGGCCAGCTGGCGGCAGCGGGTGCCCTGGCTCATCGGCTCGGTATTGACCGGGCGGTAGTTGCCGCGGGTGGCGTTGCGCATCGCGCCCTGCGTGTAGTCCATCGGGCCGGCGAACATCCGGATGAAGGGGATCTGGACGTCGTAGGTGACCTGGTCCACGCTGGGCTGCGCCCATTTCATCTGCTCCAGGCCGGCCACGCCTTCGTGGTTGATGACGTTGGGGTAGGGGCGCTGCAGGCCGGAAGGCTTGAAGGCGCCGTGGTAGTCGACCAGCAGGTGGTAGCGGGCGGCGATCTGCGCCGTGCGCGTGTAGAAGTCCACCATCAGCTGGTCGTCGCGGTTCATGAAGTCGATCTTGAAGCCCTTGACGCCCATCTCGGCGAAGTGCTTGCAGATGCCTTCCACGTCGCGGTCCATGGCCCAGTAGCCGGCCCAGAGGATGATGCCGACGCCCTTGGCGTTGGCGTAGTCCACGATCTCCTGCAGGTCGATCTCGGGGACCACCTGGAAGAGGTCGGCCTGGAGGTTGACGGCCCAGCCTTCGTCCAGGATCACGTATTCGATGCCCTGCGCGGACGCGAAATCGATGTAATACTTATAGGTCTGCGTGTTGACTCCGGTCTCGAAGTCCACGCCGTAGAGATTCCAGGCGTTCCACCAGTCCCAGGCCACCTTGCCGGGCTTGACCCAGCTCCAGTCGCCCTGCGCGGGGCGGCCCAGCTGCCACACCAGGTCGCTGTCCAGCAGCTGGCGCTCGTCCGTGGCCACGGCCACGATGCGCCAGGGCAGGGCCGCGCCGGCGGGCTGCTTCGCGATGTAGTCCTCGGTGGTGCGCACGATGCCCTGCAGCTTGTTGTAGCCGTCCTGCTCGATGAGCTTGGGATAGGGGGCGAAGAGGCCCTGGAGGGCCGTGCCGCCCGCGTGGCGGAGGTACATGCCGGGGTAGTCCAGCAGGTCGGATTCGGTGATGTTGACGCGCCAGCCGCCGGCCGTCTTGAAGGAGACGGGCAGGAAAGCCTTCTGGTCCTGCTTCCAGCCGCTCAGCGGGTGGATGTCATAATAGGCTTCGAAGGAGTTGAGGAACGGGTCGCGCGGGGAGTCGGGCTTGACGTAGGGGACCGTGGTCTCGACGTCCTCGGCGAAGCGGAACTCGGCCAGCTCGTCCCGGACGATGAAATCGCGCCGGGAGCGGGACACGAAGCGCCAGGCCATGCCTGCGTCGTAGGCGCGCACCACCACGTCGAAGGTCTTGAAACGGAGCGTCAGTTGATTATAGTGGTCGCGCACCTCGGCGCGCTTGTAGGCCGTCGCGGGGATGGTCTCGTCCACGGAAGTGCGGATGGCCTTCTCGAAGCGGACCGAGGCGTCGTAGCGGCTGCCGTCGCCCAGCTCCAGCGCGAGCGCGGAGGGGGCGAGGACGGCCTGCCCGTCGTAGCTCAGGGTGTATTGGAGCGTCGGGGCGGCGTCGATGCCGACGCACAGGCGTCCGTCGGGGGAATACAGGTCGTAGTGGCGCGGCGCGGCCGCGAGGCAGAGGGGGAGCGCCGCAAGCAGCGCGGCAAGGAAGCAACGGAATTTCATGCAGATTGGTTTTTGGAGTAAGTAAAGATACAAGATTATTTCAATATATTTGTAAATATGAACTGCAAACCTTATTTCATCCTTTCCGCATTGCTCCTGCTGGCGGCGGGCTGTTCCCGCGAACTGACGTACAAGACCTGTGAGCTGGAGGACAGCGTCGAGCTCGCCGGCATCGACGCCGGCTGCGAGGTCTCCTGCGCGTTCGACTACGTCACCGGCGGAGTGGGCGAGGAGGTGAAAGATAAGATCAACGCGTCCATCGTGGCCGGGCACATCCTCTTCGAGGAGGCCGACGGCCTGTCCGACGTCCCCGCCGCCTGCCGGCGCTGGGTCGAGGAGCAGTTGGGCGGATTCGATGTCCCCGAAGAGGAGTTCGACGAAAACCGTTCCTGGATGTACCACTTCCAGTATGACCGGGAGGGGCATTTCACGACGGGGTGCAAGTCCCGCCACCTGCAGACCTATTCCGCCACCTACCGCGACTACACCGGAGGCGCCCACGAGATGTCCGGCGCCGGGCAGATCGTCTTCGACCTGACCACGGGCGCGACCGTGTCCGAGGCGGACCTGTTCGCCCCGGGCTACGAAGAAGGGGTCAAGGAGTTGCTG
>LUZH01000268.1 GCA_001602885.1 Bacteroidales bacterium Bact_16
CTTCTCGTATTTGATGTCCAGGCCCGTGATCACGCCGTTCTCGATCTTGCGCTCACAGGAGATGAAATGCATGTTGGGGACCCGCACGCCGGCCTTGTAGCAGCACTCTTCGAGCGGGTAGTTCAGGCCGCCCCGCAGGATGGTCAGGATGTCGGCTTCGGTAGCGAGACCCTGCTCGGAAAAATACTTCAGGACGGCCGTCGTGGCCGGTTTCATGGCCAGGTAGGACTCGTAACCGACGACCTCGGGAGACGCCATCAGATGGCGCGTTCCTTCTCCGCTGACGACATAGTACCGGTTGGACAATCCGTCGGAACAGAGCTGATAGATGCTTGCGCTATTTTGCTGCCCCAGCAGCTGCAGAGAGGCATCCTGTGGAATATTTGACATTGAATTCCCGTTTTGGTCCAATCGGGAAACAAATATACTAAATTTTCCTTAATTTTGTGTATTGGCAACCAACCGAACAGAGACGATGCTCAGAATTTATTGCAAAAACACGGACACTTATCAGGAGTTCCAGGAAGGGACCACCCTGCTGGACATGCTCCCCTCCTTTGCGTTCGAACGCCCCTACGACATCCTTTCCGCCAAGGTCAACAACGTCTCCGAAGGGCTCAAGTTCCGCGTGTTCAACAACCGCGACGTCGAGTTTCTCGACTATCGCTCCTACGCCGGCCGCAACATCTACTGCCGCTCGCTGAGCTTCCTGCTCTGCAAGGCCGCCCGCGACCTGTTCCCGGACTACCGCATCGTCCTGCGCCGCCCGATTTCCAAGGGCTATTTCTGCAATGTCGACAAGCCCGACGGCTCCCCCGTTACGGAAGCCGAGGTGGACGCCATCCGCGCCCGGATGCAGGAGCTCGTGGAGAAGGACATCCCCTTCCGCCGCCACGAAGTGCAGGCCGACGAGGCCATCCGCATCTTCAGCAAGCTCGGCTACGACGACAAGGTCAAGCTTCTCCGCACCTGCGGAGACGTCTATATCACTTATTATACCCTCCAGGACACGGCCGACTATTTCTACGACGCGCTCGTGCCCAGCACCGGCCTGCTCAAGGTCTGGGGGCTCACGCCCTACCGCGGCGGCATGCTGCTGCGCGTCCCGGACCGCCACGCCCCCGGGCAGCTTGCGCCCTTCTACGAGCAGCCCAAGACCTTCGACATCTTCGCGGAGACGCTCGCCTGGAACCGCATCATGGGCCTGGACAACGTCGGCGACGTCAACTGCGCCTGCCAGTGCGGCCAGGCCTCCGACCTGATCCAGGTGGCCGAAGCGCTCCAGGAGAAGAAAATCGTCCAGATCGCCGAGGAGATCGACCGCCGGCACGACCAGCCCGACCCCGTCCGCATCGTCCTGATCACGGGCCCGACCAGCAGCGGCAAGAGCACCTTCTGCAAGCGCCTGAGCGTGCAGCTGAAGGCCTGCGGCCTGCATCCGGTGTCCTTCTCGACCGACGACTACTTCGTCAACCGGGTCGACACGCCCAAGTTCCCCGACGGGACCTACGACTTCGACAACTTCGAGACGGTCGACCACGACTACCTGCAGGAGGATGTCCTGCAGCTGCTCGCAGGCGAAGAAGTCGAAGTGCCGGAATACAACTTCGTGACCGGTCGGCGCGAATACAACCACAAGAAGCTCAAGCTCGACGAGAACTCCATCCTGCTGGTGGAGGGCATCCACGCCCTCAATCCGGCACTGACCAACCTCGTGCCGGAGTCCTGCAAGTTCCGCATCTTCATCAACACCGTCACGAGCATCTCGCTCGACGACCACAACTGCATCCCGACCAGCGACAACCGCCTGCTGCGCCGCATCGTGCGCGACTTCAACAAGGGCGCCTACACACCCCGCGAGACCATCGCCAACTGGCCCAACGTCCGCCGGGCGGAGGTGCGCTGGATCTATCCCTTCCAGGAGACGGCCGACGTGCTCTTCAACTCCGCCTACCTGCTGGAGTTCGCGGTGCTGCGCACCCACGCCGAGTACATCCTCGCCACGGTCCCGAAAAACTGCCCGGAATACAGCGAGGCGCACCGCCTGCTGCTCTTCCTGCACTACTTCGTCCCCGTGTCCGACCGGGAGCTGCCCCCCACCTCCCTCATCCGCAGCTTCATCGACAAATAGATATCGTCAGCATACGAAGAAGGCGCCCGCAGTTGCAGGCGCCTTCTTCATTGCGTGTCCGATCCGCTTAGCGGAGCTTCTTGTAGCCGTAGGCGGAAGTCTCGCCCAGCTCGAGCTCGATCTTCATCAGGCGGTTGTACTTGGCGATGCGGTCGGTGCGGCTCAGCG
>LUZH01000269.1 GCA_001602885.1 Bacteroidales bacterium Bact_16
GGCGAGCTGCTGGAGCGCCTGTCCGCCGTGCCCGGCGTGGAGTGGATCCGCATCCACTATTCCTACCCGGCCGATTTCCCGGAGGACGTGCTGACCGCGATGGCCAATAACCCCAAGGTCTGCCGCTACCTCGACATCCCGCTCCAGCACATCGCAGACGGGATGCTGGAGCGGATGCACCGCCACGTGGACGGCGCCTGGACGCGCGCGCTCATCAAGCGCCTGCGCGCGGAGGTGCCCGGCGTGGCGCTGCGCACCACGATGATCGTGGGCCATCCCGGCGAGACGGAAGAGGAGTTCGAGGAGCTGCTCGCATTCGTGCGCGAAGCGCGCTTCGAGCGCCTGGGCGCCTTCACCTACTCCGAGGAGGAGGGGACCTGGGGCGCGGAGCACCTCAAGGACGACGTCCCGGAGGACGTCAAACGCGAGCGCCTGGACCGCCTGATGACGCTCCAGCGCGAGATCTCGCTCGAATGCAACCGCGCCCGCGTGGGCACGGAAGTGCGCGTGATGGTGGACAGCTTCGTGGACGGCAACGCCGTGTGCCGCAGCGAGTTCGAGAGCCCCGAGGTGGACGGCGAGATCCTGCTGCCCGACCCTGCCCCCGGCCTGCAGGTCGGCGACATGATCCGGGTGCGGATCGTGGCCGCCGACGACTACGACCTGGTGGGTGAACAGATTCGCTGATTTTTCCTATATTTGTCTTCGACAAAACCAAGTGTACGCATGACCGCAGACCAGGACCGTTTCCTCGACATCGAGAAGATTATCTCCGCCAAGTTCGGCAAGGGCAAGGTGGCCAGGCCGGTCGTCGCCTTCTTCAAGCGCTTCATCCACCAGGACTGGATGAACGAGATGCTGAAGATGGAGTCGGACGGCGCGGACTTCTGCGACGACCTCCTCGCGCGGATGGACATCAAGATCGAGGTGGAAGGCCTGGAGAACGTCCCGGTGGACGGCACGCGCTACTGCTTCGCCTCCAACCACCCGCTGGGCGCCGTGGATGGCATCGCCCTGTGCTCGCTGATCACCCGCAACTTCGGCCCGATGAAGATGCTGGTCAATGATTTCCTGCTCTACATCAAGCCCATCGCGCCGCTCTGCGTGCCGATCAACAAAGTCGGCAGCCAGGCGCGCAACCTCCCGCAGATGATCGACGAGGCCTACCGCTCCGACAACCACCTGCTGATGTTCCCCTCCGGCAGCGCCTCGCGCCGGGTCAAGGGCAAGATCCAGGACCTTCCCTGGACCAAGACCTTCATCACCAAGAGCGTGGAGACCGGCCGCGCCGTGGTGCCGGTCCACTTCGTGGGCCGCAACCCCGGCCGCTTCTACCGCGCCGACTGGTTCTTCCGCAAGCTGCTGAAACTCAAGTTCAACATCCCGATGCTCTTCCTGCCCGACGCGTTCTACCACGCGCAGCACAAGACCTTCCGGGTGATCTTCGGCCAGCCGATCCCGGCGGCCGCCTTCGACAAATCCCGCAAGCCGGCGGAATGGGCCGCCTGGGTGCGCGAAAAGGTATATCAACTCTGACCGAGATGGACGAAAAGATTATTGACCCGGTAAGCCGGGAGCTGCTCCTGGCCGAGCTCACGCCCGACCGGAAACTGTGCGACACCAACAAGGCCGACAACGAGATCTACGTGGTCGACTGCAACGACGCCCCCAACGTGCTGCAGGAGATCGGCCGCCTGCGCGAGATCGCGTTCCGCGACAGCGGCGGCGGCACGGGCCGCTCCGTCGACCTGGACGAGTTCGACATGGACCCCGCCCATCCCTACAAGCAGCTGATCATCTGGGACCCCGAGGCCAACGCCATCCTGGGCGGCTACCGCTATATCCTCGGCCCCGACATCCAGCTCCAGGCAGACGGCCAGCCGCACATCACGTCCTCCCACATGTTCCACTACTCGGAGCAGTTCATCCAGGACTATCTCCCGCACGTGATGGAGCTGGGCCGCTCGTTCGTGGCCCCCGAATACCAGAGCTCCAAGGCCGGCGCCAAGGCGATCTTCGCCCTGGACAACCTCTGGGACGGCATCGCCGCCGTGATCCTGGGCCATCCCGGCATCCTCTATTTCCTCGGCAAGATGACCATCTATCCCAGCTACGACAAGACCTGCCGCGAGCTCATCCAGCATTTCCTGTGGAAGCATTTCCCCGATCCCGAGGAGCTGGCGCGCCCCAAGCGCCCCGTGCCCGTGGAGTCGGACGAGCGCCTGCTCAACCTGGTCCTGCGCGACGAAGACTACAAGGCCGACTATCGCAACCTCAAGGAAGCGGTCCGCAAGCTGGGCTTCAACATCCCGCCGCTGGTCAACAGCTACATGAACGCCTCGCCGACGATGAAGATGCTCGGCACGGGCATCAACGACGAGTTCTTCGACTGCTACGACACGGGCATCATGATCAGCTTCGAGGAGATGTACGCCGACAAGCGCGACCGCCACAAGGTCCCGTATTTCAAGTACCTCGCCACGCGCATCCGGCTCCGTTTCCCAGGTCTGCGCACGGAACTGGAAGATCTCGTGGAGCGGATTTCCGTCAAGAAAGAAAGCGACCGCGTGCGGAATTTCTCGGCTTTCCTGAACCGTTCGCGCGGCAAAGTCCGCGCGGCCGAGAAGAATCTGCGCCGCAGGGTGCGGCGGCTCAAAAAAGAAAAGGTGGAGCCGTAAGCCGGTTTCTGTTCACGGATTTTCTGTCATTTATCTTCGCAACCTACCCCCTGGCATCGGACGGGCCGTCCTCGTCTGCCAGTATATTTGGTCTTGCAGGTCCCGGTGCCGTACCCGCACGGCATCGCTGACGTGCGTCGTGGGCTCTTACCCCGCGTTTTCACCCTTACCATCCGAGGATGGCGGTCATTTTCTGTTACGGCTGGCGTGAGGTTACCCCCACCTGCGCTTTCCGCAGCGGGATGCCCTGTCCTGTCCGGACTTTCCTCCCTTGCGGGCGACAGATCGCTCCACCTTATTTTTCTTTGATCTCGCGGTAGGGGACGTTGGGGACGGCGTAGAGGAG
>LUZH01000270.1 GCA_001602885.1 Bacteroidales bacterium Bact_16
CCTTCATCGCCCTGACGGGCAACGACGAGAGCAACGTCCTCTCCTGCGTGGTCGCCAAGAAGTTCGGCGTGCCCCGCACCATCGCCGAGGTGGAGAACATCGAGTACATCCACATCGCGGAGGAGATGGGCGTGGACAACGTCATCAACAAGAAACTCATCACCGCAGGGCGCATCTTCAAGTTCACCCTGTCGGGCAAGGCGCGTTTCGTGCGCTATATGACCGGCACCAACGCCGAAGTCATCGAATACACGGTGGCCCCCGGCGCCGCCATCACCAACGGACCGATCAAGGACATCGACTTCCCGCGCAACGCCATCATCGGCGGTGTGATCCGCGGCAGCGAGGCCCTGATAGCAGTTGGCGACACCGTCATAGAACCCTATGACCGCGTCGCCATCTTTGCCCTCCCGGAGACCATCCAGGAGATCGACCGGTTCTTCCGCTAGAAGTACTGGCTTTCCTTTTCGAAGAGCGTCCTGTCGTCCCGGTTCGGATCGGGACGGAACGCGTCGCGCAGCTTCTCGATCGCCTCGCGATCGCTGCGGCTCAGCTTGCGCGGGATCCACACCAGGATCTTGACGTAGAGGTCGCCGCGGCCGGAGCCGTAGCCGTTGACCGAAGGGAGGCCCTTGCCGCGCAGGCGCTCGACCGTGCCGGACTGCGTGCCGGGCTCCAGTTTGAGGCGCTGCGGGCCGTCCAGGGCCGGGACCTGGATCTCGCAACCCAGCATCGCATCCGCGACGCTGATCACGCGCGTGTAGAAGAGGTTCTGGCCTTCGCGCTTGAGCTGGGCGTGCGGCTGCTCCTCCACGATCACGAGCAGGTCGCCGTTGACGCCGCCCTGCGCCGCGGCGTGGCCTTCGCCACGCAGCGTAAGCTGCATGCCGTCCTCCACGCCCGCCGGGATGCGGACCTTGACGGTCTCCTTCTGGCGGACCAAGCCCGAGCCCTTGCAGGTCGGGCAGGGGTTGGTGACCACCTTGCCGGAGCCGCCGCAGTTCGGGCAGGTCGCGTAGTTGATGGCGCGCCCGAACAGGGTGTTGGCGACAGTCTGCACCCGGCCGGAGCCCTTGCAAGTCGGGCAGGTCTTGACGTCGGAGGCGTTCTTGGCGCCGCGGCCGTCGCAGCTCGGGCAGGGGCGGTTGCGCTCGATGGTGACTTCCTTCTCGCAGCCGTTCGCGATCTCCTCGAGGGTCACGCGGACGCGCGTGCGGATGTCGCGGCCGCGCTGGACGTGCTGGCCCTGCTGGCCGCCGAAACCGCCGAAACCTTCGAAACCGCCAAAGCCGCCGAAGCCGCCGAACGCGCCGCCGAAGAGGTTGTTGAGAATGTCGTTGAGGTTGCCGAAGCCCTGGCTCCAGTCCTGGCCGGCGGCCCCGTCCACGCCGGCGAAACCGAACTGGTCGTATTTCGCCTTCTTGTCCGGATCGCTCAGCACGGAGTAGGCCTCGGAGGCCTCCTTGAACTTCGCTTCGGCAGTCTTCTTCTCCGCATCCGTGCCGCTGACCCAGCGGTCCGGATGCCATTTGAGGGCGGCCTTACGGTAGGCGCCCTTGATATCGTCGGCCGAGGCTCCTTTCTGGAGCCCCAGCACCTCGTAGTAATCTCTTTTCTCTGCCATTGATTTATGCTCCCACCACTACTTTGGCATAGCGCAGGACCTTGCCGCCCAGCGTGTAGCCGGTC
>LUZH01000271.1 GCA_001602885.1 Bacteroidales bacterium Bact_16
CAACCACCTGCTCACCCACGCCATGGCTCCGAACGTCGCCGGCGTGATCGGATCGGCGGTTGCGGCCGGTATCCTGCTCGGTTTCCTTGGATAACGGTTCACTTATTTTTGATACCTTTCAAAAAGGGGGCATTTTCTTTCGGAAATGCCCCCTTTTCTTGTTCTTTCATGGTTTTTTTTCTATGTTTGTCAAACCGCTTCTAACCTAGGATTAGCACAATCAAGACTAATAATTCATCCAAGTATAAGTATGTCCACTAAATTACAGGAACTTACGGAGCGGCTTTACCAAGAGGGTCTCTCCAAAGGCAAAGAAGAAGGCGAGCAGCTGCTCGCCCGTGCGCGTGAAGACGCAGCGCGCATTGTAGAGGATGCCCGGAAGCAGGCCGCCGACATCGTCGCCGACGCGCAGAAGCAGGCGGACGACCTCCGGGAGAAGACCAGTTCCGACGTCAAGATGGCTTCCGCCCAGTGCCTCCAGGCCACCCGAAAGGACATCGAGGACCTGCTGGTCGGCGCCGTGAGCGCCGGAAGCATCAATAAGACCCTTTCCGATCCCGACTTTCTCAAAAAGATCATCCTGGCCGTCGCCGAGCGCTTCAGCGCCACCGAATCGGCCGACCTCTCGCTCATCCTGCCCGCCTCCCTGCAGCAGGAGCTCGAGCCCTGGCTGGCCGGCGAACTGACCAAGGCCCTTGGCGCGCAGCCCAAGGCTTCCTTCAGCAAGAAGGTGGCCGGCGGCTTCTCCATCGGCCCCAAGGACGGCAGCTGGTTCGTCAGCCTGACGGACGAGACCTTCCAGGCCCTGATCGCAGAATACCTCCGTCCCGTGACCCGCAAGCTCCTCTTCGGTTAGCGAGATGGCCAACTACGAATACATAATCGCCAGCCTGCCGGTCCTGCACCAGGAGGACGCCCGTTCGGAGCATCTGGTCGCCGAGGAGATCCTTTCGGAGATCCGCGAAAACCTCTCCGCGCGCGACAATTCCGTGCTCGACCTGCTGCTGGAAGGATATGATCCCGAGCAGCTCGGCGCGGACTTTTACCGCCGCGCGCTGGCGCACGGCAACCGCTTCATCCGCGGATGGTTCCGCTTCGACCTGGACCTGCGCAATGCGACGGTCGCCTTTCTCAACGACTCGCTCGCCCGCCCCGAAGGGCAGGACCTCGTCCTCCTGGAAGAGCGCGAGGCGGAAGAGTTCCCGGAGGAGGAAGCCGTGCAGCAGGTGCTCAACCGCGCCGACCTCCTGCAGCGGGAGCGCGGCCTGGACGACCTGCGCTGGCAGAAGGTCGACGAGCTGACGGTCCTGGATGTCTTCGACCTCGAGCTCATCCTCGGCTACGTGGCCAAGCTCAAGATCGTCGACCGCTGGCTGCAGCTGGATCCCGAATCCGGCCGGGAGCTTTTCCGCCGGCTGGTCGAGGACATCCGCTCCACATATGATAACAAAAAACAGAATATAACGATATGAGTACAAAAGGTAAGGTAACGGGCATCGTCTCGAACCTGGTGACCGTGGCCGTGGACGGGCCGGTGGCGGAGAACGAACTCTGCTACATCACCGTCGCAGGCGAGCAGCTGCTCGCCGAGGTCATCAAGGTGACCGGGGACAAAGCCTCTGTGCAGGTGTACGAAAGCACCCGCGGACTCAAGAACGGCGACGATGTCGAATTCCTCGGCAGGATGCTCGAGGTCTCGCTCGGTCCGGGCCTGCTCTCCGGCATCTACGACGGCCTGCAGAACAATCTCCGCACCATGACCGGCGTCTTCCTCAAGCGGGGCGAATACACCGATCCCCTCGACCGCGAGGCCCTGTGGGAGTTCACGCCCATCGCCCGGCCGGGCGACAAGGTGGTCGCGGCCGACTGGCTCGGCGAAGTCAAGGAAGGCTGGCTGCCCCACAAGATCATGGTCCCCTTCTCCTTCAAGGGCGAATATACCGTCAAGAGCGTCGCTCCCGCCGGGAGCTACACCGTGGACCAGCAGGTCGCGGTGCTGACCGGCGCCGACGGCGAGGACGTCCCCGTGACGATGGTCCAGCGCTGGCCGGTCAAGGTGGCCGTCCGCGCCTACAGGGAGAAGCCGCGTCCGTCCCGGATCATGGAGACGGGCGTGCGCTGCATCGACACCTTCAACCCCATCGCCGAAGGCGGCACGGGCTTCATCCCGGGCCCGTTCGGCTGCGGCAAG
>LUZH01000272.1 GCA_001602885.1 Bacteroidales bacterium Bact_16
TTGGCCAGGTGGGAACCGACCTCACCGGCTCCTTCAATGACTATCTTCATAGCGTCTCAAATAATTAAATACTCTCTCTCCCCGCAGGATGCCTTGCAGCAGGATGCAGATCCCGGAGTAGCCCGCGGGAGCGGCGCCGGAGGCGGCCACAGGGTGCGCGGGCGGCTCCTGCCGCAGCTGCCGGTATTCCCGGTGCGCATCCCGGACGGCCCGGGCGTATGCTGCCTTTCCCGACAGCAAATATACGATTGCCGCGCAACAATCCAAAATCTTGCGCACGCGGATGCGTCCGCGGGCGCGCGCGGGACCGACCGTCGCGGGCAGGTTGTTCTCCAGCAGGAGCAGCCCGTTGCGGAAATTGAGCTTCAGCTTGAAAGTCGACGAGGGCTTGAGCGTGCCGCCGCCCAGGTGCCAGACGCAGCTCTGCGGCACCACGCCCACGCGCCAGCCCGCAAGCTGGGCGCGCCAGCACCAGTCGATCTCTTCCATGTGCGCGAAGAAGCGCGGATCGAGCCCGCCCAGTTCGCGCCAGCAGCGCGTGCGGACCAGCAGGCAGGCGCCGGTCACCCAGAGCACGTCCGCAGGACGGTCGTACTGGCCGGTGTCCTGCTCGGTGCGGTCGAGCACGCGGCCGCGGCAGTAGGGGAAACCGTAGCGGTCCAGCCGGCCGCCGGCGGCGCCGGCATATTCGAAGCGGTCCGTGCGGCGGTAGTCTCCGCCTTCGGGGAGCAGGACGTGCAGCTTGGGGCCGCAGGCGGCGTAGTCCGCGTGCGAGTCCATCCAGTCCACGAGCGGCTCCAGCCATCCGGCATCGACCTCGATGTCGGAATTCATCAGGACCATGTATTCCGGCGCCTCCGGGTCGGCTGCCAACTGCGCCAGAGCGCGGTTGTAGCCGCCCGTGAAGCCGAAATTCTCTTCAAGAAGGATGGTGCGCACCTGCGGGAAACGCTCCGCGAGCAGCTCGCGGGAACCGTCCGTGCTGGCACTGTCCGCGACCACCACGCCGGCGTCCAGACTCCGCACGCTGTCCAGCAGCGGAGGAAGGAAGCGGTCCAGGTAGTCCCGCGTGTTCCAGTTCAGGATGACGATCGCGGTGCGCATCGGGAATTATTTCTGGCAGTCGCCGTTGCAGTCGCAGTCGCCTTCGCCCTTGCAGTCGCAGTCGCCTTCGCCCTTGCAGTCGCAGTCGCCTTCGCCTTTGTGGCAGTCGCCCTTGCCGTGGCAGCACTTGTGGCCCTCCTGCGGGAGGTATTCGCCGTGCAGGCCTTCGGTCAGCTCCTTCTCGGTGGCGCTGCGCACGCTCTCCACCTTGCCGGTGAAGTGCAGGGTCTTGCCGGCCATCGGATGGTTGAAATCCATCTTGACGGAGCTGTCGGTGACCTCACGCACCGTGCCCTGGACCACCTGCCCGGCCTGGTTGAGCATCGGGATGGTGCGGCCGACCACGAGGAACTCCTCGCGGACCTGGCCGTCGATGGCGAAAGCCGTCTTCGGGAGGTCGATCACATAGGAGAGATCATATTTGCCGTAGCCGTCTTCGGGGCTCAGGACGAAATCAAACGCATCGCCCGGCTCTTTGTCCTGCAGGGCGGCTTCAAACTTGGGAAGGAGCATGCCGGTGCCGTGGATGTACTCCAGGGGAGCGCCGGGGGCGGATTTGTCCGCGATCTGTCCTTCTACTTCGAGGGCGTAGCTCACGGCTACGACTTTGTCATTCTGTACTTTCATATTGCAAAGTTAGTGCTTTTCGGGGAATTTACCCGCTGAAGTCCACCTCCTCGAAGGCGAGGGTGGGGACCAGCTTGGTCTGGCAGGGTCGCGCGTCGTCGCCGGCGGCGACCAGGTGCGACCACAGCTGCAGGAAATTGCCTGTCATCAGCATCCCGCTCACGGGCCGGACGATCTGCCCGTTCTCGAACAGATAGCCTTCGACGCCGTAGGAGAAGTCGCCGGTGACGGGGTTGCTGTTGCCGCCGTTGAAGTCGGTGACCAGGATGCCGCGGCCGCAGCGGCGCAGGATCGCGTCGCGGTCCAGCCCGGCGACCGGCCAGGGCAGGACCTTCGGGCGCGTCGCGTCCTCGACGGTCGGCGCCATCTGCATCTTGGCCGCCATGTAGGTGTTGATGAAATACTGCTTCACCACGCCCCGCTCGACGACCGGCGCCTCGACGGTCGCGACGCCTTCGGAGTCGAAATACTTGGAGCAGGTCTGCCCCGGGATGCGGGGCACGTCCAGGATGGTGAGCCCTTCGGGGAACACCTGCTGCCCGAGGCTGTCCATCAGGAACGAATTGTTTTGCTGGATGGAATAGCCGCTCAGCGCCCGAAGCAGGGGCGAAACGAGCTTGGAGGCCATCTCGGCGTCGATCACGGCCGTGTAGCGGCCGCCGGGCGCGGGCTCCGAGCCGATCTGGCCCGCGGCGCGCGCGAGCGCCTCCCGGCCGCACGCCGGCGCGTCCAGCTCCGAGAGCCGCGACGACGCGTCCCACCAATACCCGCTATACTTCTCCCCGTCGCTCTCGACGGTAATCTCCACCCCATAGTCGAACGACGTCTCACTGTGCCGGCAGCACACCCCGTTCGTATCCATCACCACCGTCTCATAAATGCTGTCGCTATATTCCCCCTCCTCGCTTATAATCTCGTAATTCTTTACGGGAGCGGGGGAAGTGGCCCCTGCAAAACCGTGGCCGCCCTTTTCCAGCGTTGCAGCGGCAGCAGCCTCTGAAAACCGTGCCACCCTCGGCATCGTAAGAGGGGGGACCGCAAGCGAAGCGCAGTGGTGGGGTCCGACGCAGTCGGACGTTTTCAGAGGCTGGCTGCCGTGCAACGAAGAATGCAGGACAGAAGCGTTGAGCGCGAGCTGCCTGCGGTCGGCAGGGGAGAGCGAAGCGCGGGACGGGTCGACGAGCCCGAGCTCGTCGCCGGTCAGCGCGTCGTGGCAGCACCGCGCCGGGTCCGGCAGCGAGCGGCACGGATCCTCCGCGACCATGCGCGTGGCCGCCACCGCCCGGGCGATGAAGCCCTCCAGCGCAGCCGGATCCAGCTTGTTGGTCGAATAGCTCCCGAAACGCCCGTCCACGAACAGCGCCAGCGACAGCGACCGGTCCGCACAATGCGTCACACGGTCCACCTCGCCGTCCAGCGTGGCCACCAGGTCCTCCTCACTCTTGGAAAGCGTCGCCCGCGCATGCTGCGCCCCCGCCTCCTGCGCCATCCGCAACGCCTCGCGGACAAAATCCAGTTCCAGATCCGTAATCATCTCAATCACCTCCGACCGTTAAATGGCTGATCAAAACAGACGGAATGCCGCACGACACGGCGACACTCTGCTCCTTGCCGCAGGTCCAGGTCCCCTCGTCGATCTTCAGATCGCCGGCGACCCCTTCGATATCGGCAAGCGCCTGCGGCCCGTTGCCGATCACGTTGATATCCTTGACAGGCATCGTGAGCCGGCCGTTCTCGATCAGGAAGCCGCTCTTGACGAAGAAAGTAAAATCCCCCTCGCCGATCTTCACCTGTCCGTTGGCAAATTGGTCCACGTAGATCCCCTTCTTCACCGAAGCGATCAGATCCTCCCGCGTCCCGTCGCTGCCACTTTCCATATAAGTCGTCCGCATCCGCGGAATCGGATTGTAGCGGAACGACTCCCGGCGGCCGTTGCCCGTCGGCGCCACCCCATAATACGAAGCGCTGATCCGGTCGTGCAGATAAGAAGTCAGCACGCCGTCCGTGACCATGTAGGTCTTCTGGCCCGGCACGCCCTCATCGTCATAATTGCAGGCCCCGCGGCTCGCAGGCACCGTGGCGTCGTCCAGGATATTGATTCCCGGGCGGCAGATCCGCTGCCCCATCCGGCCGCTGAAAATCGACTGCCCCTTGCGGTTGAAATCCGCCTCGAAAGCATGCCCCATCGCCTCGTGCAGCAAGATGCCGGAGGCACCCGCGCCCATCACCACGGGCATCCGCCCGCCCTTCGGGCGCTTCGCCTCGAAACGCGCATCCATCCCGTCGACCGCCCGGCTCACGAGATCCTCGAGGACCTCGTCACAGATCATCTCCGCCCCCTGGCGGAGACTCCGCGACACCGTGTTGCTCTCCGTGCGCTTCCCTTGCTGGAAGATCACCTGCACGGAAATGCTGCCCAGCGGCCGGTGGTCCTGCGTCGCCTCGCCCAGCGAATTGTACATCAGCACGTCGCTGACCGAATACGACAACACCGCCACTACCTTCAGCACGCGGCTGTCCCGTGCCCGGATCCCCGCCTCAATCCTTTGCAGGAACGGCACGGACCCCGCCACTTCCGCCTCTTCCCAGGGAGTCAGTTCCGGATAGAAATTCTTGTTTTTCGCGTTGGGTGCGGCATTCTGGTCCGCAAAACCGTAGCCACCCATGGCTTCGTAAATGGGAGGGACCCAACCGTCAGGTTGGGAGGGATGAGCGCGAAGCGCGAAGTTTTTCGGGTCAGAAGCCCCGACGCCGGCAGATACCGCTATTGAAGCGGCGGCGCGGGCGGCAGACTTCAGCGAAGCGAAATCCGTCGTCTCCGCATAGGCATAGCCCGTCTTCTCACCCTTGAGGACCCGGATCCCGCAACCGAAATCCACATGATAGCCCCCCGATCCGACCACCCCATCGCGGAGCAGCAGATCATGATAAGACGTGTCCTCGAAATACAGATCACACCAGTCGCCGCCATCCCGCAGCCCCTCGGCCACGAGCGCGCGCAACTGCTCTTCGGTCACCCCGAAACGCTCAAAACTCTTCATTCGGATGCGCTATACTCCAGATAGCCTGATATTTTTCGTTGTCCTTGATATACATCACCCCTCTCGACCCCTCGGCAACGACAGTAAACGGCGGACGCGAATTGTCCGCCAGCACCCAGCGGTCCACCACCGGGATATACGCGTCGAAGAAATACTGCAGGCCCATCACATACCGGCGCCGCACCACGGCGTCCGGAATGTTGTGCCCGCCGGCGGCCACCCGGTTGCGTACCCGCTGGATCGCCAGATCCGGCGAATTGAGCCAGAAATACATCAACGTGGACTCGTAGCCCCGGGCCTTCGCGTCCTTGACAATGTGCAGCAGCGTGCGCGTCGCGAGCGTGGTCTCGACCGCAAAATCCAGGTTGCGCTCCAGCAGATAGTTGATCTTCATCAACATGTACCGGCTCGCAGTCACCGACGCCGCCCCCGGGTCAAAAGGCGAAAAACTCTTCGCAAACTCGTCCGAGTTGACAAACTCACGGCAATTCAACAGATCCGGCAAGAGGGTGTATGACGCCGTGGTCTTGCCGGATCCGTTGCAGCCGGATATGATATACAGCTTGGGCAATTCCCTTACTTCTTAGGAATGTTCTCGAGAATCGCCTTCAGCAGTTCCCAGGAACGCTGCACCGCAGGGATGTAGCAGCGCTCGTCCGGAGAGTGCGGATAGAGGATGGTCGGTCCGATCGAGACCATCTCCCAGTTGGGATACTTGGCCCCGAGCAGGGCGCATTCCAGACCGCCGTGCGTGGCCATCACGTTCATCGGGTCACCGAACATCTTGATGTGCAGGTCGTTGATCAGCTTGTTGACCGGCGTGTCCGGCTTGGGCGTCCAGCCCGGATAGCCGCCGAAGAACTTGACCTTGGCGCCCGCGAACTCGAAGATGTAGCGCAC
>LUZH01000273.1 GCA_001602885.1 Bacteroidales bacterium Bact_16
GTGCTTGGTCATCCACGGGCCTTCGATCCAGGGGTATTCCTCCTCGAAGTAGTCGCGGCGCCCGCCGAAGATGGAGTAGATCACGTCGTCGCGGGTGCGCTTCTCGAAACCGTGCTTGCGGTAGTCGCTGAAGAAGAGGACCTGGGGCTCGGAGATCTCCTTGAAGGTCGTCGGGTCGAGCTCGACTACCTTGAAGGGCATCAGCTGCGACCAGCCGTAGTACAGATAGAGGCGGCCGTCGTCGTCGACGAACATGTTGGCGTCGCCGTAGCGGTCGCTGTCGAAGGTGCCCACCTGCTCCCAGACGCCTTTCTTCGGGTCGAGGGCCTTGTAGACGTTCTTGTTGTTCATCGAGCAGCCGAACAGGGCGCCGTCCTTCTCAACGACGGACACGACGCCGCCCGGATAGTTCGGGGCGTCCACGTAGGTCCAGTCCTTGAAGTCGGGGGAGTACCAGTAGCCTTTGCGGTGCGAGACGAAGAGGTAGTAGTCGTCCTGGTAGACCAGCACGACGGGCTCGCCTCCCCGGTAGGAGCGCTCGCCGGGAACGACCAGGTCGAGCGGATTGCAGAAGGTCTTTTTCTCCTGTCCCGTGGCCGGAAGGGCCAGGAGCAGGGCGAAGGCGGCGAAGAATGCGCGCCAGAGAGTTTTTGTGTGCATATGTGGATAAGCTAAATTTCCGGAAACCAAATTTACGCACGTGTGTGCGCATATCCTTGCGCCTGCGCGCCAAAGTCTTTCGTTTTTCATTCATCCCCGGCGGGGCGGAAAGAAAAAGGCCCCGGTCTGTGTGCCGGGGCCTTCGGGGAAGGGGTCTAACGCAGGGCTTCGGGGTCGTTGTAGCGGATCGTCACGCCGAAGTCACGGACGAAGCGGTTGAGGCCGTTGGCCTCTCCGGCCTCGCCTTTGCGCTTGCCGGACAGGACCTCACGCGAGAGCGTGAGCTCGTCCTTGACGCGCTGCAGGGTCTCGGGGTTGTCGCCGTGGTAGTGGCCCGGGTAGAGCTTCTCGATGCCGTTCTTCTCCATATATTCGATCGTGCGCTCGCAGGTGTTGGCGAGTGCGGAGAAGGGGCCGGCGAAGAGCAGCAGGTTGGTGGAGCCGAAGGCGTCGCCGCTGAAGCCGTAGTGGTTGGTCTTGTCGAAGAAGGTGATGGAGCCGAAGGTGTGGCCCGGGGTGTAGAGCACCTCGATCTGGCGGCCGCCGAGGTCGATGACATCGCCGTCGGACAGGAGCTTGATCTCGCCCTGGTAGTCCGGCAGGTTGGAGCGCAGGAGGGCGGTGTCGGCGGCGTGGAGCCAGATTTCCGGGAAGAGGCGGGCGCTGCCGACATGGTCGCCGTGGCCGTGGGTGAGCGCCAGGGTGACGGGCTTGCCGGTGAGCTGGGCCGCGACCTTGTCGAGGGTGGGCATATAGACGCCCGCATCAATCAGCAGGGCGCGGTCTTCGCCCTCGAGGATGTAGACGGATTCGTTGTAGCAATAGTGGCCGTTGCCGACCCAGGTATGCTCGTCGATCTGGTGGAAGACGACGCCGGCGTCTCGGCAGACGAATTTCTCCGGGTACTGCTTGCGGAATGCCTCCGCCTGGGCGGCGTTCCAGACCACGATGGCGTTGCCGTTGCGGAAGTAGGTGTCGAGGACCGGGTGGCCGAGGTTGGACGGCTCGCTCTGGGCGGTGCCGGTCTCGATCCGGTTGCACAGCTCCTGCATCTCGAGGAGGTAGTCGTAGCCCAGCTCGCGGCCCTTGGGGAGGTCGAGCCAGTCTTTCTGCCAGTAGTGGCCGCCGTAGATCTG
>LUZH01000274.1:0-3411 GCA_001602885.1 Bacteroidales bacterium Bact_16
GACGAGTTCGCCGACCTGATGAAGTTCATCCGGGACCACAAGATCCAGGCGTTCATCACCGCCGGCAACGTCAGCGAGGTCTACGGCCTGTGGTCCGAACACAAACGGCACCGGATATAGAAACAGAAAAGGTTCGCAGCGACTGCGAACCTTTTTTGTGATCCCGGCGCGACTCGAACGCGCGACCCACAGCTTAGAAGGCTGTTGCTCTATCCAACTGAGCTACGGGACCAGCACATACCTGCACCCGTCCGCCTGTCGGCGAAACGGACTGCAAATATACGGATTTTCCGGAAATATCCCTAAACTAGTTTGATGCCGGCCTCGGCGCAGCGGCGGACCATCTCGTCCGGCCAGATGCTGCTCTGGATCTCGCCGATGTGGGCCTTGCGCAGCAGGAACATGCACAGGCGGGACTGGCCGATGCCGCCGCCGATGGTGCAGGGAAGCTCGCCGTCGAGCAGGCTGCGGTGGAAGGGGAGATTCTCCTTGTGGAGCTCGCCGCGGATCTCGAGCTGGCGGTGCAGGGCGGCCGCGTCCACGCGGATGCCCATGCTGGACAGCTCGAAGGGGCGCTGCAGGATGTGGTTCCACACGAGGATGTCGCCGTTGAGGCCCTTGAAGCCCTCTTCGTTGGGGCTGCTCCAGTCGTCGTAGTCGGCGGCACGGCCGTCGTGCGGCGCACCGTCGGACAGGTTGCCGCCGATGCCGATGATGAACACGGCGCCGTAGCGGCGCACGATCTCGTGCTCGCGCTCCTTCGGCGTGCGGCCGGGATAGAGCTGCACCAGCTCCTCGGCGTGGACGAAATGGATGTCTTCCGGGAGCTCCGGCGCGATCTGCGGGAACTCGACGAAGAGTTTGTTTTCAGTGACCTTGATGGCTTCGTAGATGCGGCGGACGGTCTGCTTGAGGAAGCCCAGGTGGCGGTCCTGCGGGCGGATGACCTTCTCCCAGTCCCACTGGTCCACGTAGATGGAGTGGATGTTGTCCAGCTCCTCGTCGGGACGCAGGGCGTTCATGTCGGTGTAGATGCCGCGCCCGGGGGCGATACCCAGCTGCGCGAGCTTGGCGCGCTTCCATTTGGCGAGGGAGTGTACGACCTCGGCCTGCCGCTCGTCCATGTCCTTGATCGGGAAGCGCACGGGGCGCTCGACGCCGTTCAGCTCGTCGTTGAGGCCGGTCCCGGAGAGCACGACCATCGGAGCGGTCACGCGCAGCAGGGCCAGCTGTGCTGAAAGGTTGTTTTGGAACATATCCTTGACGGCCTTGATGGCCTTCTCGGTGTTCTCGGCACCGCCGAGCAGATCTTCGTATCGATCGGGAAGAATCAGTTGCATATCGTAGGGTAATACACTAACGTATGCAAATATAAGAATTATTTCCTTTTACGCAACGAGAAGCGCACGTAGGAGATCACGCCGATGATGATGATCAGGATGGCGTGGGCCTCGTGTCCGAGGGTGGCGAGCAGGATGCCCGTCTCCCAGCTGGCGCCGTAGAGGCTCTGCATCGAGAGCGCCATCAGGTAGTGGTAGGCGCCGATGCCGCCCGGCACGGGGATCACGGAGGCGAAGTTGCCGATGGCCGACAGGAAGAGCGCGTCCGTGAGGGTGAGCGCGTCCAGCATCGGCAGGGCGCGGATGGTGCAGTACATCATCATCACGTACATCGCCCAGATGCCGACGGTGCTGAGCAGGAAGGGCCACTTGCGTTCCATTTTCGCGATGCTCGCGAAACCCGTCCCGAGGCCCTTGAGCGCATCGCTGATGCGGGCGAAGAACGGGACGCGGTCGCGGAAATGGCGGATGGCCCAGACCAGGCCGGCGACCAGCGCGACCACGCCGGCGGCGACCCACACGAGGGAGCCGCCGAGGCGGGCGCTCATCGGCGTCCAGATGTTCTCCGTGAAGAACGGCCCGAAGCTCTCGCTCTTGAGCACGATGGCGAGGACGAAGAGGAACAGGATGGCGACCACGTCGGACAGGCGCTCGCAGGCGATGGTGCCGAAGGCCTTGTCGTAGCTCATCCGCTTGGAGGAGACGTAGCCGCAGCGGACGAATTCGCCCGCGCCGGGCAGCACCACGTTGACGAGGTTGCCCACGTTGATGGCGTCCCAGACGCCCAGGCGGCGCAGGCTCGGGTCGAGCGGGCGCATCAGGGCGATCCAGCGCTCCTCGCGGAAGACGAGCGCCAGGATGGCGGCCACGAAATAGAGCGCCACCCAGACCCAGCGGGTCTGCTGCACGCCTTCCCAGAAAGCCTTCCAATCCACGCCCCGGAAGGCGAACCAGACCAGCACCACCGCGAGGGCGGTGGAGAGGGTGTATTTGAGGATATTTGCAGCTTTCTTGGCCATGGGCTGCAAAGATACAATTAATTTGTGTTATTTTTGTACGATATGAAATCAATCCTTGGAATAGGCAACGCCTTGACGGACATCCTGGCCGTCCTCCCGGACGACTCCCTCCTGCACGAGTTCCATCTCCCCAAGGGGAGCATGCAGCACGTGGACGCGGAGACGGGCGACGGCATCTGGACGGCCCTCAAGCCGATGGGCGTGAAATATGTCGCCGGCGGCTCGGCCGCCAATACCATCACGTGCACCGCCATCTTCGGCATGCCCTCGGGCTTCATCGGCAAGATCGGCAACGACGAGCTCGGCCTGCTCTTCAAGAGCGACCAGGAGCAGTACGGCGTGCAGTCGCGCCTCCTGACGAGCGAGCACGCCAGCGGCCGCTCGATGGTGTTCGTGAGCGGCGGCAACGCCGAGCGTACCTTCGCCGTCTATCTCGGCGCGGCGCTCGACCTCGTGCCGGAGGACCTGGACCCGGAGTGGTTCAAGGGCTATGACTATTTCCATATTGAAGGCTATCTGGTGCAGAACCAGGACCTGGTGCGCCGCGCCGTCGGGCTTGCCCGCGAGGCCGGCTGCATCATCTCCCTGGACCTTGCTTCCTATAACGTCGTGGAGTCCAACCTGGCCTTCCTGCACGACATCGTGGAGAAATACGTCGACATCGTCTTCGCCAACGAGACGGAGGCGCGGGCCTTCACGGGCCTGGCCGACCCGCAGGCGGCCCTGGCCAAGCTGGCGGAGATCTGCCGGACGGCCGTGGTCAAGGTGGGCAAGGACGGCAGCTGGGTGCAGCGTGGCGAAGAATCCTACTTCATCGCCCCCTGGCCGGCCAATCCCGTCGACGCCACGGGCGCCGGCGACACCTACGCCGCCGGCTTCCTCTACGCCGACTCCCTCGGCCTGCCGCTCAAGGCCTGCGGCGAGGTCGGCTCCATCATCGCCGCCAAGGTGGTGGAGGTGGTGGGCACCAAGATCGACATCCCGCGCTGGCGCGTCGCCAAGCAGGAGATCCGCGAACTGACCGCTTCCTACGGCCGATGAAGAATCCCATC
>LUZH01000274.1:3428-4112 GCA_001602885.1 Bacteroidales bacterium Bact_16
GAGCGCGACGGTGTTCGTGGACGCCGTGGCCATGGGCGAAGACCCGGCCCCGGTCTGCCGCGCCGTCCAGCAGTTCTTCGACTACCAGGCGATCCCCGTGACCATCCTGTGTCCGACGAAGGAAGACCTCAACTGGTGGGGCTACCTCAAGCCCCGGGCCCGCGGCGGGCGCAGGGACGCCCGCAAGGAGGACCTCTTCATCTCGCTGTCCGGCTGTCCGGACCATTTCGCCGCGGAGTATGAGGCCCGCTGCAGCACCGCCCGCTTCAAGGTGGGCTGCTGCCCGCTCCCGGACGGCGTGTATGACCTCGTGGTGACGCCCCCGGAAGGCGCGGGCGCCAGCCAGACGGCCGCTTTCGCCGCCGTCAAAGACTACCTCAACAAGATCCGATGAAAAAGTACCTGATCGTATTCCTCATATCGATGGTCCCGCTGATCGAACTGCGCGGTGCCATTCCCTATGCCGTCGGCTTCGGCCTGCCGCTCGTTCCCTCGCTGGTCGTCGCCCTGTTCGGCAACATGCTCCCCGTCCCGTTCATCTTCCTGTTCGCCCGCAAGATCCTGGTCTGGGGCAAGGACAAGAAGTATGTCGGCAAGTTTTTCTCCTGGTGCCTGGAGAAGGGCGAGAAGGGCGGCCGCAAGCTGGAAGCCAAGGCCGGCGCGGGCCTCTACATCGCCCTGCTG
>LUZH01000275.1 GCA_001602885.1 Bacteroidales bacterium Bact_16
AGCGCGAGAACACCCTCAACCAGCTCCTCACCGAGATGGACGGCTTCGGCTCCAACAGCGGCGTGATCGTGCTTGCCGCGACCAACCGCGCCGACATCCTCGACAAGGCCCTGATGCGCGCCGGCCGCTTCGACCGCCAGATCCACGTCACGCTCCCGGACCTGAACGAGCGCAAGGACATCTTCCAGGTGCACCTCAAGCCCCTGAAGCTCGCTCCGGACTTCGACCTGGACCTGATTGCCAAGAACACCCCGGGTTTCTCCGGCGCCGACATCGCCAACGTGTGCAACGAAGCCGCGCTGACGGCCGCCCGCCGCGGCAAATCCGACATCAACAACCAGGACTTCTCCGATGCGGTGGACCGCGTGGTCGGCGGCATCGAGCGCAAGAAGACCATCATGTCTCCGGAGGAGAAGCGCCTGACGGCCTTCCACGAAGCGGGACATGCCGTGGCAGGCTGGCTCCTGCCGGGCTGCGACCCGGTCCTGAAGGTCTCCATCATCCCGCGCGGACAGGCCCTGGGCATCACCTGGATGCTCCCGGACGAGAAAGTCACGCGTTCCAAGTCCGAGATGCTGGACGACATGTGCAGCCTGGTCGCCGGCCGCGTGGCCGAGGAGAAGGTCAACGACGGCGTGCCCTGCACCGGTGCGCTGAGCGACTTCGAGCGGATGACCAAGATGGCCTACGCGATGGTCACCTACTTCGGCATGAGCGAGAAGGTGGGCAACATCTCCTTCTACGACGCGCAGGGCGGCTATGAGTTCACCAAGCCCTACAGCGAGAAGACCGCCGAGCTGATCGACGCCGAGGTCAAGGCCATCGTCGACGACGTGACGGCCCGGACGCGCAAGATCCTCGAGGACAACTGGGACGGTCTGACCCAGCTGGCCGAGCAGCTGATCGACAAGGAGGTCATCATGGCCGACGACATCGAGAAGATCTTTGGCCCGAAGGCGGGCAAGCACGGCGAGGACCGCCTCCGCAAGGAGGAGAAACCCGCCGAAGTTGAACCAAAAGAAACTGCTGATGAGTAATTTCTGGGTCAGGACCCTGTCCGGAATCGTTTATCTGGTCGTGATGGTGTTCGGTCTCATCTGGGACCGCGCCATCTTCGGCTGTTTATTCCTGCTCGTGATGGTCACCGCCCTGCAGGAGTTCTACCGGATGTCCCTTGGGAAGCGTTTCCGCTTCCAGCAGCGCCTGGGGCTGGTCGCCGCCGCGGCGGCCTTCCTCTGTGTCGCTTATCATTGTTTCTACGGCGGCGACATGCGCTGGATCTTCCTCACGCTCGTCCCGCTGCTGCTGGTCCCCGTGACCTGCCTTTTCCTGCCTACCCGTGAGGGATTCGGCGACCTGGCCTACATTTATGCAGGCCTTTTGTATATTGCCCTGCCGATCGCGCTCTCACCGTACCTGATGATGGACGGCGTGGTCTTCGACGGCTGGATGATGCTCTCGTTCTTCATCCTGATTTGGGTGTCCGACGTGGGCGCCTACTGCCTCGGGACGGCCTTCGGCCAGCGCCCGACGGCGCGCAAGCTCGCCCCGGAGATCTCCCCGAAGAAGTCCTGGTGGGGCTTCTGGAGCGGGATCGTCTTCTGCGTGGCGGCCGCCATCGGCCTGCACTACCTGACCTGGCTGCCGTTCAGCCTGGTCCACTGCATCGCGCTGGGCGTGATCGTGAGTGTGGGCGGCGTGTGCGGCGACCTTTTCGAATCGATGTGGAAGCGCCATTTCGGCGTCAAGGATTCCGGCAACTGCATCCCCGGGCACGGTGGAATGCTTGACCGCTTCGACAGTAGTTTGGTGGCCATCCCGATGGCCTGTGTATATTTGATCGCCTGGGGGCTTTTATGAAGATAGACCACAATTCCTACGGAAGCGTTGCGCTTGTGTACCTGATCGGCGGAGCTTTGGCTGCGTTGCTTGTCCTGTTTGTCCATTCCTGGGTGTTCTGGCCGCTGCTGGCCCTGATCCTGCTGATCGTCGCCTGGCAGACCGCCTTCTTCCGCGTCCCTCGGCGTTTCCGCGCCGGCGGCCCCAACTCCGTGGTGTCCGTCGCGGACGGCAAGGTGGTGATCGCCGAGAAGGTCTTCGAACCCGAATTCCTCAAGAGCGACTGCATCCAGATCTCCGTGTATATGGATTTCTTCGACGTGCACGCCAATTTCTGGCCGGCCGACGGGGAAGTGACGTACTACCGCTACTATCCCGGCGAGCATTTCCTCGCCTTCAAGCCGAAGGCGTCGGAAGAGAACGAGCACACCTGCGTCGGACTGCGCACGCCGTCCGGCCACAGCATCCTCTTCAAGCAGCTGGCGGGCGGATTCGCCCGGCGCATCGTCTGCTACGCCCAGGACGGGCTTCCCGTCAAGGCGGGCGAGCAGTGCGGCATCATCAAGTTCGGCTCGCGCATCGACATGTACGTGCCCCTCGACGCCAAGATCTGCGTCAAGGTCGGTGAGCAGGTCCGCGCCTGCGAGACGGTCATAGCTGAGCTATGACCGTCTGTCGCCGGCAGAGCCGGCGAATTAATGACGGGGGGCGTTCCCCCCGAAACCCCCTGCGTCGCTATGCTCCGATAGCAACCTTTCCAAATCCGCGCGCATCTGCGCGGCGTTCTTGAATACGAGTCCCCGGATGCCGACGGCTTCTGCTCCCGCGGCGTTGCGGGGATTGTCGTCGATGAACACGCATTCCTCGGCCTTGAGGCCGTAGCGGCTCAGCAGGAGGTTGTAGATCTCGGGGTTGGGTTTGAGGACGTGGTCCTCGCCCGACACGATCATCCCGTCCATCAGGTCGAAGACCGGGAAGCGGTGCCGCAC
>LUZH01000276.1 GCA_001602885.1 Bacteroidales bacterium Bact_16
AGGGCAAATATAGGGAGAATCTCCGTGCCGTTCGGATACGGAAAGACGCAATACTTGTCCAGAATGGACAAATGCCGCAATGAACGGGCTCCGGAGGCCTATTTGCTGACGCTGACCGCCATCGTGCCCGTGCTGAGAGGAACCTCGAGGCCGAGCAGACGGCGGTCAGTTCCTGTTGAGCGCCAGAGGTGGATCTCATTGCCGCTGCCGTTCTCCATCAGGCCGCGCTCCGTCAGGCGGAGCAGGAAGCGCTCCGTGGTCTGGCCGGGGAAGCGTTCCGCGTCCGGGCCCTCGCAGGTCAGGACGCCCGGGAAGGCGGAGCCGCCCATCAGGACCTGCAGCGACAGGGGGCGGGAAGAAGCGTCCATTTCCAGGAAACGGACATGGTGCAGCAGCGTCAGCAGGTCCATCGTGCGCCCGTCCTGGGGCAGGACCTTGCGCTCGGTGCCTTTCGACGGCATCACGGAGATGACTTCGATGTCGCTGCCGCGGTAGATGCATTCGAATTTGCCCTCCTTGCCGCCCTTCTTGAAGGGATTGATGAAATAGACCGGCTGCAGGTCGGCCTGGCCGATCCAGGCGTCGACGACGTAGTCCGAGCTGAGGAAGAGGCGGAAGATGGACGAAGTCCGGATGAGCGCGTGGGTATGGTAGGCTGCCTGGCCCTCCCGGGTCGCAGGGTCCAGCGAGATGGTGGCCGTGGCGACCTTGGCGTTCATCGCGCCCAGCTTGTAGCGGACGTCGTAGGTGACCGTGCCGAGGGCGCCGGCCGGGAGCTTGCGTGCGTCTGCGGCCGTGCAGGCCAGCAGCAGGAGGAGGACGGAAAGGATTCGTTTCATCGCCGCAAAGATACGAAAAGCCCGGGGATTATCCGCGCCGCAGCCCGATCCCGCTGAGCCAGAGGCCCAGCCAGGTCAGCCCGGCGTTGATGAGCAGCAACTCGAAGCCGACCCGGTAGCCGCCCAGCCATTCGGCGCTGTGCGCGGACAGGATGAAGCAGAGCACGGGCGAGAGCAGGCAGATGAACGGGACCCAGCCGTCGCGCACGCGGCGCCGGGTCAGGATGCCGAAGAAGAACAGGCCCAGCAGGGGGCCGTAGGTGTAGCCGGCGACGGTGTAGATGGCGTCGATCACGCTCCCGTCGCGGATGGCGCCGAAGCCCAGGATCACGAGGCCCAGCACGACGGCGGCGCCGAGGTGGACGCGGCGGCGGGTGCGCAGCAGCCCCGCCTCGTCCCGGCGCTTGTCCGCGTGCAGGAAATCCAGGGTGAAGGTGGTCGTGAGCGCGGTGAGCGCGGAGCCGGAGCTGCTGAAGGCCGAGGCCGTGAGGCCGAGGGCGAACAGCAGGGAGGCGACGGGGGGCATGTAGGCGCCGGCGGCGTCCGTCCCGCACGCGATGGTCGGGAAGAGGTCGTCGGGCTTCGCCACGGAAATGCCGCGCGCCGCGGCGAACTGATACAGCAGCACGCCGAGCGCGAGGAAGAGCAGGTTGACCGGGATGAAGGCGGCGCCGTAGCACATCATGTTGCGCTGGCTGGCGCGCAAAGTCTTGCAGGACAGATTCTTCTGCATCATGTCCTGGTCCAGCCCCGTCATCGCCACGGTGGTGAACATCCCCGCGAAGAACTGCTTCCAGAAGAAGCGCGTGTCGCGCCAGTCGTCGAAGAACCAGATGCGGCTCATCCCGCTGTCCCGCAGGCTGCCGTACAGCGCGCCTGCGTCCAGCCCCATCGCCCGCCCGATCTGCACCAGGCAGAGCACCACCACGGTCACGAGCGCGACAGTCTGGACCATGTCGGTCCAGACCAGCGAGCGCACCCCGCCGCGGAAAGTATAGAGCCACACGCACAGCATCGTGGCGGCCACGTTGACCCAGAAGGGAATGCCCAGCGGCGCGAACACGATGAGCTGCAGCACGATGGCCGTCAGGTACATCCGGACGCCGCAGAGCAGGACCTTGGAGAGCAGGAAGAAACCGGCGCCCGCCCGGTGGCTCCACGTCCCGAAACGGTCCTCGAGCCACGCGTAGAGGCTGCTCAGGTTGAGGCGGTAGTAGAGCGGCAGCAGGACGTAGGCGATCACGGCGTAGCCCGCCACGAAGCCGACGGCCATCTGCAGGTAGCCCCACTGCGAGGCCGCCACCATGCCCGGCACGGACACGAAGGTGATGCCGGAAATGGAGGTGCTGACCATGGCCACCGCCACGGCCCACCAGGGCGACTTGCGCCCGCCCCGGAAGAAATCCGCGCTGCCCTGCGCGCGTCTCGAAATCCACCAGCTGGCGCCGATGACGGCACCCAGATACAAGGCGATGACGAGCAGCAGGACGGCGGGAGACATGTTACAGCTTGAACAGGAGGCCTATGCCGAAGGGGAATTCATAATAGTCGAACAGTCCCTCCTCGCCGAAACCGCCCACGCCGAACCCGGCGTGGAAATCGATGGCGGTGCCGTCAGTGATCCACCAGTCATAGGCGAAACGGGCCTTCAGGAAGGTGTCGAAGGACTCCGCGATGGCGGGCTTGTAGTGGACGGAGAAGCCGAATCCGCCGTAGTCCAGGCCGGCGCCGAGGCTGAAGGTGAAGATGCTGGTGGGGGCGCCGACCGACGCGTAGGGACGGCTATAGTAGTCGAAGATGGTGGCCAGGCCGGCGTCAGCCATCAGCGACACGCCGCCGAGGTTGCCGAAGCGGGTCCGGAGCTGGATCACGTTGCGCCACTCCTGCAGGACGGGCAGATATTCGGTGCCCAGGCCGAGGGCGACATACGGGAAGCGGTTGTCGGGAATGCCCCAGTTGCGGGCGGCGGCCACGGTCATCGCGGCCGTGGCGCCGAAGGCCGCGACCCCCATCCCGATCAGCAGGTCGTTGTCGACGAGCGGGTCGAGGTCCTCGACGGAGACGCCATATCCGGTCACGGGAACGTTCATATAGATCGGGACCCATTCCTCGAACACCCAGTCATAATCGTCCCGGTCCACGCTGCGGAACTGCCCGGCGCGGAGCTTCAGGTAGTTGACCTTGTCGGTGCGCGGGCGGATCCAGCCCGGCCAGCCCTTGTAGACACGGCCGTACTTGTCGACGGCCGTGAGCTCGTGGCGGTCGGGCGTCGTGTCCACGCTCACGCAGCCCTCGGCGTCGAGCAGGGGCTGCTCCTGATAGGCGACGGTGATGTCGCCGAAATATTCATGGTCGACATAGATGCGGACAGGCACGGCGTCCGCGTCGTCGGTCCAGAAGCAAATGGACTGCGCCGCCGCAGGAAGCCCGCACAGGGCCGCGGCGAACAAGAAGACAATCAGGCTGAGTTTTTTCATTTTTTCAAGTTTTGCGCAAAGATATAACAAAAATCTTGCCCGGGGAAGCGGACGCTGCATCCACCTAAAGGTGGATCCTGCACCCCCGGTTTGGTGGATTTGGAGAGAATCCTTATCTTTGCCTTTCAATGGAAGAGATAATCAAAGATTTTGCTGCGCAGGAGTACAAAGAGGGCTTCGTGACCGACGTCGCCCAGGAGTACATTCCCAAGGGGCTCAACGAAGACATCATCCGGATGATCTCCGCCAAGAAGGGGGAGCCGGAGTGGCTGCTCGAGTTCCGGCTGGGCGCGTTCCGCAAGTGGCAGAAGATGAAAATGCCGCTCTGGGGCCACCTCAAGCTCCCGCGCATAGACTTCCAGGACATCATTTACTGGGCCGCACCCAAGCGGGACGAGGACCGACCGGAGACGATCGACCCCGCCCTGATGGATACATTCGATAAGCTGGGCATTCCGCTCCACGAGCGGGAAGTCCTGGCGGGCGTCAAGCCCAAGGGCGAAGTGGCGGTGGATGCCGTCTTCGACTCCGTGAGCGTGACGACGACCTTCCGCAAGACCCTGGCCGAGAAGGGCATCATTTTCTGCTCCTTCTCCGAAGCCGTCCGCGAACACCCCGACCTGGTGCGCAAGTACCTCGCCACGGTGGTCCCCGTCGGGGACAATTATTTCGCGGCGCTCAACTCCGCCGTCTTCTCCGACGGCTCCTTCTGCTATGTCCCCAAGGGGGTCAAGTGCCCGATGGAGCTGTCCAGCTATTTCCGCATCAACGCCGCCGGCACGGGCCAGTTCGAGCGCACGCTCATCGTCGCCGACGAGGGCGCGCAGCTCAGCTACATGGAGGG
>LUZH01000277.1 GCA_001602885.1 Bacteroidales bacterium Bact_16
GTCGGCTCCATCCTCTGGGCCCTCGTGCTTCCTAAATTCAAGTCGCTCCGCCTGGCTTACGTGGTGAGCCTGCTGATCGGCGCGGCCGGTTTCATTTCCATCGCTTTCATCCACAACCAGTACCTGCTGTTCGTGTCGTATTTCCTCATCGGAGCGGCCTGGGCGGCGATGCTGGCCCTGCCCTTCACCCTGCTCACCAACGCGCTGAACGGGGAGCACATGGGCAGCTACCTGGGGCTGTTCAACTGCACGATCTGCCTTCCGCAGATTGTCGCAGCCGCCCTGGGCGGCGTGGTGCTTCACCTGGTCGGCGGCGTGCAGGCCCACATGCTCGTGATCGCCGGTGTCCTGCTCATCTGCGGCTGCCTGGCGGTCGCTCTCGTCGAAGAACGCAAATAAGTTTATTCTATCTAATAACCTTTCATTTTTATGAAAAAAATCCTATCCATCCTTGCGGCTGTCGCGCTCTCGGGCGTGATGGGCGTCACCGCATCCGCACAAGGCTATGCGGTCCGGGGCGTGGTTGTGGACCAGATCGGCCCCGTGGTGGGTGCTTCCGTCATCGAGACGGGCACGACCAACGGTTCCGTCACCGACCTGGACGGCAACTTCTCCTTCAGGGTTTCTTCCCCCGATGCCACGGTCACCATCAGCTGCATCGGCTACACCACTCAGACCTATAAGGCTTCGGCCATACCTGCTACCATCACCCTCGTCGAGGACAGCGAGTTCCTGGACGAAATCGTGGTCATCGGCTATGGTACCGTCAAGAAGAGCGACCTGACCGGTTCCGTTTCGACGGTCAAGGCCGACGAACTCAACAAGGGCGTCATCACCACGCCGGCTGACCTGCTCCGCGGCAAGAGCGCGGGCGTGGTCGTGACCGCCGGCTCCGGTATGCCGGGCGCCGGCGCGACCATCCGCATCCGCGGTACCGCGTCGCTCAACGCCGACCAGAGCCCGCTCATCGTCATCGACGGCCTGCCCGTCTCGAACGACGGCATCGCCGGCATGTCCGACCCGCTCTCTTCCATCAACCCGGAAGACATCGAGAGCTTCACCGTCCTGAAGGACGCGTCCGCGACCGCCATTTACGGTTCCCGCGCCTCCAACGGCGTCATCGTGATCACCACGAAGAAGGGTGCCAAGACCGGCAGCTCGCTGCCGCAGGTGTCCATCGACTTCACGACTTCCGTCAACACCATCGCCAAGTACCAGAAGGTGCTTGACGCCCAGGGCATCACCAACCTGATCCGCAGCTTCTACGGTGCCAACTCCACCGCCGAGGCCAACCTCGGCGTGGCCGGCGTCCTCTCCGATACCGACTGGCAGAAGGAGATCTACCAGGTCGCCCCGACCTACGACGGCAACATCTCCCTCAACGGCCGCATCGGCGACTTCCTGCCGTACCGCGTGTCCGGCGGCTTCATGTCCCAGACCGGTACGCTGAAGGGCTCGAAGATGAACCGCGGCACCCTGTCGCTGAACCTCTCACCGAGCTTCTTCGACAAGCACCTCAGCATCAACCTCAACGGCAAGGGCACCTATGCCAAGAACTGGTACGCCAACCAGGACGCCATCGGCGCCGCCAACCACTACGACCCGACCAAGCCGGTCTACTGCGACGATCCCGCCCACAGCCTGAACGGCTACACCGCGTGGTACGACACCGCCGGCAACCTCAACGTGATGGCTACGATGAACCCGGTCGCCCTGCTCAACGACAAGACCGACCAGGCCGACGCCTACCGCTTCATCGGCAACGCGCAGTTCGACTACAAGATCCATGGTCTGGAAGCCCTCCGCTTCAACCTCAACCTCGGTATCGACTGGGCCAAGTCCAAAGGCTTCAACGAGCTCGCGATGGGTTCCGAGGCTTCCTACCACAACACCAACCAGTCCGGCGGCGGCCAGCACACCGACTACGACTACAGCCGTCTGAACACGACCCTCGAGTTCTACGGCGACTACAACCAGACCTTCGGCCAGCACAACATCGACCTGATGGCCGGTTATTCCTGGCAGCGCTTCTACAGCGAGAACAACAGCCTGACCAACCGCATCAGCGACGGCGCCAAGCTCGCCGACGGCCGCGGCAAGGGCGAACTCTACCTGATCTCCTTCTTCGGCCGCGCCAACTACGGCTTCGCCGACAAGTACCTCCTGACCGCCACGGTCCGCGCCGAC
The DNA here is from genome assembly GCA_001602885.1 of Bacteroidales bacterium Bact_16. The sequence continues at coordinate 2,188 of LUZH01000277.1, forward strand.
GGTACTTCCCGTTTCCAGAACCACAAGTGGGGTATCTTCCCGTCCGTGGCCTTCGGCTGGAACGTGATGAAAGAAGACTTCATGTCCGAGGCCGACGCGCTCTCGACCCTGAAGCTCCGCCTCTCCTGGGGCCAGACCGGCCAGCAGGCCGTGGGTGGCTATTATGACACCTTCGCGCAGTTCCTGACCCACCAGCTGGGCTCCTACTACTACTTCAACGACACGCTCATCACCCCGATCTCCGCGCTGGGCTACAGCGCCGACCTCCGCTGGGAGACGACGACGACCTACAACATCGGTCTCGACTTCGGTTTCTGGGACGACCGCCTGACGGCCAACCTCGACCTCTATCAGCGTGACACCAAGGACATCCTCAACTTCATCCCGGTGCCCGCCCTGTCGAACCTGACCAACTACCTCAACACCAACATCGGCTCGATGACCAACAAGGGTATCGAGCTCGACCTCAACGCCATCCTGGTCGAGACCCGCGACATGAGCTGGACCCTCGGCGCCAACGTTGCCTACAACTTCAACGAGATCACCAAGCTGACCGCTTCCGACGACAACGCCACGGGCGTGGAGACGGGCGGCATCTCCGGCGGTACCGGCAACAACGTGCAGATGTTCCAGGTCGGCATGCCGATGAACGCCTTCTACGTGTACCAGCAGGTCTATGACGCTGCCGGCAAGCCGATCAGCGGCGTCTACGTGGACCGCAACAACGACGGTTCCATCACCGCCGACGACAAGTACTTCTTCCACAAGCCGTTCGCGGACTACACGATCGGTTTCAACACCACCTTCTCCTACAAGAACTGGACGGCGGCCCTCTCCGGCCACGCCTCCATCGGCAACTGGGTGTACAACAACGTCGCCTCCGACACCGAGATGCTCGCGGACCTGTGGACCAACAGCTTCATCAGCAACCGTCTCGCCTCCGCCACCAACTCGATGTTCTCGCAGGCCCAGTACCTGTCCGACTACTACGTGCGCAACGCGTCCTTCCTCAAGCTGGACAACTTCACGGTCGGCTACACCTTCCCGAAACTCTTCAAGGTGACGGATAGCCGCGACGCTTCCCTCAACGTCTTCGGTACCGTGCAGAACATCTGCACCCTGACCGGCTACGACGGAATCGATCCGGAAATCTACGGCGGCATCGACGGTGCCATGTACCCGCGTCCCCGTACGTTTGTCCTTGGTGTCAAGTTCAACTTCTAATCCAGGATAGCATATGAAAAAGATCAAATATATTCTCGGTACGATCGCCCTGGCGGCTTCCCTGACCGCCTGCGTCGGCGACCTCAACGTCACCCCGATCGACCCGAACGCCAACACGGCGGACAAGGCCCTCAAGGACAAGGATTCCTATGAGTCCTTCCTGGCGGGCGTCTACACCGGCTTCGCCACCTCCGGCTTCTACGGAGCCAACGGCGCAGCCTCCATCTCCGGCCTCGACGGCGGTGCCTCCCAGTACATCCGCGGCCTGTTCCACCACACCGGCCTGACCACCGACGAGGCGGTCTGCGGCTGGAACGACCAGACCATCAAGAATTTCCACTGGATGGACTGGACGACCGACGACACGTTCATCTACGCTTTCTACTCCCGCATCTTCATGCAGGTCTCCATGGCCAACGAGTTCATCCGCGAGGCCCTTGCTTCCGAAGTGAACTTCACCGAGAAGGAAGAATACATCGCCGAGGCCCGCGTCCTGCGCGCCATCGCCTACTACCACGCCATCGACAACTTCGGCAACGTGCCCTTCGCTGACGAGACCGCCATCGTGGGCCAGAACCCGGAGCAGATGCCGCGCGCCGAACTGTACGCCTGGCTCGAGACCGAGCTCCGCGACCTGATCGACAACAGCGCCCTGGCCGCTCCGCGCGCCAACGGCTACGCCCGTGCCGACAAGGGTGTCGCGAAGTTCATCCTCGCCAAGCTCTACCTCAACGCCGAGGTGTTCACCGGCACCGCCCAGTGGCAGAAGTGCGCCGACGTCCTGAAGGACCTGATGGACGACGGCTACAGCCTCCACACCTCCTCCGCCGGCGTGTACAGCGCCTACCAGGAGCTCTTCCTCGCCGACAACGACAAGCGCACGGACGAGATCATCTTCGCGGTCGAGCAGGACGGTGTCAACACCACCAGCTACGGCGCCACGAACTACCTGATCTTCGCCTCCACCGGCGGCTCGATGGACGTGACCAAGATCGGTATCTCCTCCGGCTGGGGCGGTCTGCGCACCACGCCTGAGTTCTACAACAAGTTCGAGGCGACCGACGCCCGCAACCTGTTCTACACCAGCGGCCAGCAGAAGGACATCGACGACATCGGCGAGTTCACCAACGGCTACGCCTTCATGAAGTACCTCAACATGAACAGCGACGGCACGCCCGGCAAGGAGCAGGGCTTCGTGGACACCGATTTCCCGATGATGCGCTATGCCGACGTGCTGCTGATGGCGGCCGAGTGCCACAAGCGCGGCGCTTCTATCGAAGGCCTTGAGGCCCTCAACGCCGTGCGCGAGCGCGCCGGCCTCGCCAAAGTGAGCAACTACACCCTGCAGGATGTGCTCGACGAGCGTGCCCGCGAACTCTATCTTGAGTGCTGGCGCCGCAACGACCTCATCCGCTTCGGCCTCTTCACCTCCGGCGACTATGTCTGGCAGTGGAAGGGCGGCGTCAAGGAAGGCGCTTCCGTGGACAGCCACTTCAACCTCTTCCCGATTCCGGATTCCGACCGGCTTGCCAACAGCAACCTCCAGCAGAACCCTGGCTACACTAAATGACAATCGAAATGAAAAAGATATTCTCCTTCCTTCTTGCAGGTCTGGTCGGCCTGATGGCCGCCTCCTGCG
>LUZH01000278.1 GCA_001602885.1 Bacteroidales bacterium Bact_16
ACCGAATGGGCCGCCTTCGCGGACATCGCGCTGCGCATTGCCGCGGAGGAGATGCTGTTGGTGACGGACATCAGGCTGTGGAGCGTGACGCCGGAGTGCAGCCGGGCGGTCTGGGCGAAAGCTTTGTATTCGGAAGGATAGAGCTTCTCGAACTGCCGGGCCACCTTGTCGGCGACGCCGAACAGGGCGGCGAACACGAGATAGTCCTCCCACAGCGTCACTTCAATGGCCCCGCGCTGCGAACTCAGCGTGAAGTCCTCGAGGAAATTCTTGAATTCGATCAGCTGGCGCGCCTTTTCCTGGCCTTCCGCATTGAAACGCTTGTCGGAGACCGTATAATTGCGGTTGGAGAACCACTGGAGTCCCAACGACCGGGCCCGGTCCGGAATCCCGGAAACCTTGCGGAACGAACGCTTGGCCCACCGGTCCAGCTCGCCCGCCTCCAGGATGCGGTTGGTGCCGCTGGCCTCGCGGACCATCTCATACAGGTCGCTCTCGAGCGCTTCGTCGAAGGCTTTCTGCTGCGGGAACGAGAGGTTCACCCGCTCCGGATGCCCCTGCTCGGGGATCACCTCCACGTAGCCCTTCAGGACCCAGCGGAGGAAATAGGCGCCGATCAGGTTGTTGGCATACTTGCCCGTCTGTATCTTGCTGCCCCGCACCAGGGTGAAATAGGCCGCCGGGAGGCTGCCCTTGAGCGGGATGTCGCGATACCAGCCCTTGATCCGGCTCTTGCCGAAGATGTTCGTCCTGTATTTGTATCCCAGCAGATGGAAGACTATGCCCCTGTAGATCAGGATGCCCAGGCCGATGAGGACCCAGCCGACGGGCGTGAACAAGAGGATGACCAGGGCACCGAGGATCAGCCAGATCACGTCGGCGGCCGCTATCTTTTCCTTGTAGTCGCTGCCCCGGAAGGCCCTCTTCTGGACCTTCTCGAAAGGTTCGTCATAGATGACCGCCGGCTCGAACAGACCGTCGGCGAAACGCACCAGCACCGTCATCCGGTCGTTGTAGCCGAAGGCGCCGAGCGATTCGGCGCGGACCGCGCCCGACTCGCAGAAGATCTCGCTGTCGCTGCCGAAACCGAATACGGAGACGTTGTCCGGCGTCCATTCCGGACCGCCGGTTTCGTTGACCAGCAGGACCTTGACGTGCTGGGGCGAAGCCATCATCTGGGGGTTCACGAAGGAGAAATACAGGCCGGCGTATTCGCCCATCTGCATCACCAGCCCCTCGATGGTGTAGCTGACCGTCCAGACGTGGTCGCCGTAGTCGCCGAATCCCCAGCACAGCTCCACGCCGTCGCGCTTGCGGACGATGCCGCAGCGGCCGCGCTTCTGCTCGCGGGAGCGGTCGGTGTCCCAGCCGTCGCCTTCCGCGACGAACGGCGTACCGTTCTCGCTCACCTGCAGGTCCTTGATGTTCATCGGGCCGAGATGGTCGAAAGGCAGGTAGAATTCGGTGCCGTCGGCCGTGGTCACGTCCCAGACCTGGACTACGCGGGCGCTGCCGTCCCTGTGCAGGACGACGATTTCGTTGATGTCGCGGATCTGCTGCGCAAACGCTGCGGAGAGACCCAGAAAGAGGATCAGCAGGGAGGTTATCAGTTTCTTCATCGACAGATCAATCTTGTCTTGTGATGCGAAGATACGAAAAATCCGTATCTTTATGTGCTCCAAAGAAACCAATCCAACACTGTATATCCGTATGAAAAGAATCCTTCTGCCCGCCCTGCTGCTGCTCTGCAGCCTGGCTTCCGCCCAGAATCCCTACCTCCCCCTGTGGGAGCATCTCCCCGACGGCGAACCCCGTGTCTTCGAAGACCCGGACCAGCCCGGCAAGTACCGCGCCTACATCATCGGCTCGCACGACATCACCTACACCGCCTATTGCGGCAGCGACATCCGGATGTGGTCGGCTCCGGTCGAGGACCTGAGCCAGTGGCGCGACGAAGGGCCGATCTTCACCTGGTTCGTGGACGGCCAGTGGGACACGATGTACGCCCCCGACCTCGTGGAGGTCAGGGACAAGGCCACGGGCAAGAAGACCTACTATCTGTACCCGCATTCCCGCGGGCGCGGACGCGTGGCGATGGTCTGCGCCGGGGACCGGCCCGACGGGCCGTTCTTCCCGGTCAACGCCACGCCGGACGGCCGCGGCTGCCTGCCCGGCTCGATCATCGACTTCGACCCTTCGGTCTTCATCGAGCCGGTGACCAACAAGAAAGATCCCGACTTTGCGCGCGGGTTCCGCGCCTATGCGTTCTACGGCTTCCAGCACTCGACCGCCATCGAGCTCGACCCGGAGACGATGTATTCGATGCGCCCCGGCACGGAGCTGCACGACTATTTCATCCCCGCCAGCGCCCGCTACGGCGAGGTGCGCGACCCGGAGGGCACGCAGTATCCGTCGCTCTACAAGGACCAGAACCCCGGCGAGTTCAACTTCTTCGAGGCCTCCAGCATCCGCCAGGTCGGCAACAAATACGTGATGGTCTTCTCCGGCTACAGCGGCCCGGACTACGGTCTGGAGTCCACCAATTCCGCCCTGCGCTACGCCTACGGCGACTCGCCGCTCGGCCCGTGGCGCTCCGGCGGCGTGCTCGTGGACTCGCGCGGCGTGGTGCCTGACGAGAACGGCGGGCACCTGATGACCGCCAACGCCGCCCACAACACCCACGGCTCCCTGCAGGAGATCAACGGCCAGTGGTATGTCTTCTACCACCGCCCGCCGCGCGGTTTCGGCAACGCCCGCCAGCCGATGGTGGCGCCCGTCAAGATCGAATGGGACAAGAAGAAGGTCGCCGACGGCGGCACGCTCCGCATCACGGGCTACGACCCGTATGCCAAGGATGAGAAATGGGTGGCCGCGGCCGCCGACGGCAACGTCTATACGGGCGCGGAGGTCACCAGCGAGGGCTTCCAGATCTTCGGCCTGCCGCCCTACGCCTATTATTCCGCGGGCTACGCCTGCTACATGACCGACCAGAACTGGATGCAGGACAACCACGACGTGTGGGACAACAGCATGGACCTCGCCGGCATCACCAACGGCGGCATCGTCGGCTTCAAGTACTTCGGCTTCGGCGGCCTGGCGCAGGACGCCAAGGGCGTCAAGGCCTTCGAGGGCGTGCGCCCGGGCGACGGCGCCACGCTCAGCCTCTGCCTCACGCCCGGCGGCCACGGCGCTTTCCGCATCCGCGTGATGCTTGACGGGCCCTATGCCAACAGCACCTGGAACGGCCGCGAGATCGCGGTCATCGACGTGCCGGAGGATGCGGCCCGCGAGATGACGACCCTCAGCGTGCCCGTCCCGGCCGTCGAGGGCCTGAGCGGCAAGCATGCCATCTACCTCGTGGCCGAAGGCCCGGAGGTGCAGCATCCCGAGAATCCTTTCGCCCGCTTCGGCGGTTTCCGGCCCCCTGTCCAGCAGCGCCCCATCGGCCTGTTCGACCTCCACGGCATCGGCTTCGCCAAGGCCGGCAAGGCGTGCGAGCGCCCGGCGGTCCCGACCGTGCAGATCAGCGTGGACGGGCAGGCGCTCGCCGTGCCCGCGAACCCGATCCGCTGCTCCAACGCCAACGGCCTGACCGACCAGATCCGCTACCAGGTCTACGGCCCGGTCCGGGACGGTTCCAGGCTCGAGGTCAAGGCCTCCGACCCGGCCGTCCAGGTCGAGGTCAGCCCGATCGTCGCGGGCCGCGCGACGGTCAGATGCAGCTACAACGGGCTGGAGAAGATCTACCTGATCAACTAGTGCAGCATGACGGTCAAGCCGGCCATGACGATGGAGACCATCGACATCAGCTTGATCAGGATGTTCAGCGACGGGCCGGAGGTGTCCTTGAAGGGATCGCCCACGGTGTCGCCCACGACGGTGGCGTGATGGGACGCTGAGTTCTTGCCGCCGAAGTGGCCTTCCTCCACATACTTCTTCGCGTTGTCCCAGGCACCGCCGGAATTGGCCAGGAAAATGGCCAGGACGAAGCCTGCGCCCAGGCCGCCGGCCAGCAGGCCGATCACGCCGGCCGGGCCGAGCAGCACGCCCACCAGCATCGGCACCACGATGGCGAGGACCGACGGGAAGACCATCTCGTGCTGCGCCGCCTTGGTGGAGATGCGCACGCAGGAGGTGTAGTCCGGCCGCTGTTTGCCCTCCAGGATGCCCGCGATCTCGCGGAACTGCCGGCGGACCTCCACGACCATCTTCTCGGCCGCGCGGCCCACGGCGTTCATCGTCAGGCCGCAGAACAGGAAGGCCATCATCGCGCCCACGAACACGCCCACGAGCACCCGCGGGTTCATCAGGGAGATGTCATAGAATTCCACGATGTCCGTGATCGTGGCGGAGACGGTCTCGACCACCCGGTCGCCGACCGTCAGCGCGGTCTTGCCGATGTGTCCGAGGCCGATCTTGATCTCTTCGATATAGGAGGCCAGCAGGGCCAGGGCGGTCAGGGCGGCGGAGCCGATGGCGAAGCCCTTGCCCGTCGCGGCCGTCGTATTGCCCAGCGAATCCAGGATGTCGGTCTTCTCGCGCACGGACGGGTCCAGTTCGGACATCTGCGCGTTGCCGCCGGCGTTGTCCGCGATGGGGCCGTAGGCGTCGGTGGCCAGGGTGATGCCCAGGGTGGACAGCATGCCCACCGCGGCGATGGAAATGCCGTACAGGCCAAGGGACAACGACTCCGTGGAGAAATGGAAGCCCGTCGCGAAGCCGAAGGCGAGCAGGATGGCGGCCGCAATGGTCACCACCGGCACCGCCGTGGAGATCATGCCGAGGCCCACGCCGTTGATGATGACGGTCGCGGGGCCGGTCTGGGAGCTCTCCGCCAGCTTCTGCGTCGGCTTATAGGAATGGGACGTGTAGTATTCCGTTACCTTGCCGATGACCACGCCCGCGAGCAGGCCGGAAATCACCGACAGGGACAGCCTCCACCACTCCGGGAGGCCGTTTTCGGCCTTGAAGCCCAGCAGATAGAACACGCCGAAGGTCAGCAGGCCGATGAGCGCGGCGGCGAGGTTCGTGCCCACGCTGAGGGACTTCAGGAGGTCCTTCAGCGAAGCGCCCTCCTTCGTCCGGACGGCGAAGATGCCGAGGATCGACAGCACCACGCCGATGGCGGCGATGAGCATCGGCGCCAGGATTGCCCGGATCTGGACGTCGGTCCCGGAGCGGAAGAACGCCGAGGCGCCCAGCGCCATCGTCGCGAGGATGGAGCCGCAGTAGGACTCGTACAGGTCCGCGCCCATGCCCGCGACGTCGCCGACGTTGTCGCCCACGTTGTCCGCGATGGTCGCGGGGTTGCGCGGATCGTCCTCGGGGATGTCCTGCTCCACCTTGCCCACGATGTCGGCCCCCACGTCGGCGGCCTTCGTGTAGATGCCGCCGCCCACGCGGGCGAACAGCGCCTGCGTGGACGCGCCCATCCCGAAGGTGAGCATCGTGGTGGTGATCACCACCAGCGTCTGGGCGTCGGAGGCCCCGTGTACGAACGTGCGCAGGATGATCCACCAGAGGGAGATGTCCAGCAGGCCCAGGCCGACGACCGTCAGGCCCATCACGGCGCCGCTGCGGAACGCGATCTGCAGGCCGCCGTTCAGCGAGCGCATCGTCGCGTTGGCCGTGCGGGCCGACGCGTACGTGGCCGTCCGCATGCCCACGAAACCGGCGAGCCCGGAGAAGAAGCCGCCCGTCAGGAAGGCGAACGGCACCCAGGGGTTCTGGACCCCGAAGCCATAGGCCAGGACGGCGAAGAGGCACGCCAGCACCGCAAAGACGATGACGACGACCTTGTATTGCTGTTTCAAGTACGCCATGGCGCCCTCGCGGACGTACCGGGCGATTTCCTGCATCGTAGGGGTCCCTTCGCTCTCCCGTTTCATCTGGCGGAAGAAGAGCCAGGCAAACAGGAGCGCCACCACCGAAGCGGCGGGAACAAGATAGAAAAGCGTGGTCATAATTTGGTTTTAGTGTCTGTGTAGCGTGTTTAGTAAAGGTCTTCGATCCGGATGCCTTCCAGCTTGTTGACGAGGTTCCTGAGCGTCTCCAGGCTGTCCTTGCGGCGCAGCCGCAGCGACAGGTGGATCTTGCCGCCGCTGAAAGAATAGGATTCCGCCCGCATCTTCAAGGCCTTGACCTTTTCGAGCACCAGGAGCGGGTCGGTCTCCCCGTCGGAAGAGAGGGTGACCTCCACCACCTTTTCGGCGACATAACGATGCACCAGATGCATCATTTCCAGGCAGACGACGGTCATCAGCGTGGCCGCTCCGGCCAGCCAGTACATCCCNNNNGCGAACTGCGAGATCATCATGAACAGGGCGCTGCCCAGCGCCACGATGAAATGCGTGCGGAGGCCGGCCTCCTTGGCGCGGAACTCGCGCTCCAGGCCGATCAGTCCGCCCATCATTCCGCCCATGAACAGACGGAGTATCAAATCCCAATCAAATTCCATAAGTCAAACAAGTTTAAAAGAGTCCCGGCGTGATCTGCAGCCACTTGAGCAGGGTCTCGCCGAAGACCAGGATGAGCAGCCAGGAGAAAGTCATCATCGTGATGCCGTACTTGAAGGCATCGGTCTGGCTGTATTGGTTCGTGTTGTACAGCAGCGCGGCGGGCTTGCTGTTGAAAGGGAGCACGTAGCAGTGCTCGATGAGCATCGCCACAGGGAGGGCGAGGCTCATGGGCGGGAAGCCGAAACGCTTCTCGACGCCCAGGGCGATGGGGACGAACACCATCGTCCGGATGGTCTTGGACTGGAACACCAGGCCGGAATACATCATCAGGAAAGTGAGGATGACATAGAGCACCCAGAACGGGGTGCTGGCGGTGATGCCCATCGAGTCGAAGGCCGCGTTGACCATCGTGTTGGGGAGGTCCGTGGCGTTGAGCCCGCTGCCGAGCACATAGGCGCCGGCGGAGAAGAGCATCAGGTGCCAGGGGATGTCCACGTCGTTCCATTTCACGACGCCGATGCCCGGGATCAGGGCCAGGACGGCGCCGATCAGGGCGACGATCGTCTCGTCGATGTCGTGGAACGTGCCTTTGGTGACCCACAGGAAGAGGACCAGGAGGAAGATGCCCACGGCTTTCCACTCCTCCGCGGACATCTTGCCCATGGCGGCGAGTTCGCCCTTCAGGCGCTCGATGCCGCCCTCGATCTGGGGCACCTGCTCTTCCTTCTTCATCGGGAAGAACACGTACATGCCCAGGAGCAGGCCCACGACCAGGATGATCAGCGACATCGGCCCGACGGCCACCAGCCACTCCTTGTAGCCGAAGTCGCAGGAGCCCACAAATCCGGCAATGAGGGAAATGGCCAGCAGGTGCGCGCCGGAGCCCGTATAGAAGGCATTGGCGCCGATGTTGACCTGGAACAGGTTCTGGATGACGAGGTTGCGGCCGAAGTTGTTGCGGTGGCCGCCGGACGCGCCATAGATGGCGCAGATGACCATGAAGATCGGGAGCATGATCGTGGCCTTCACCGTCGTCGCGGAAATGAAGGCCGACAGCACCAGGTTGATCACCAGGAAGCTCCACAGCACGCCTTTGGCGCTCTTGCCGAACTTGATCACGAAGGCAAGGGCGAGCCGCTTGGCGAACTGGGTCTTCACGAGCATCGAAGCGAGCACGAAGCTCAGGATGTTGAGCCACATCACGGGGTGGCCCAGCTGGGCCAGCGCCTCCTTCTGCGAGGTCACGTTGAAGAGCACCGTCAGCAGGATGAGGACGAGGGAGGTCAGATAATTGGGAATGGCCTCCGTCATCCACAGGATGAGGCTCGCCACGAAAATGGCCAGCATCGCGTAGTTGGCCCGGATGAACCCGGCCAGCCCCAGGGCGTCGAGCCGCTTCTGCGCCGTGGAGGCCAGCAGACCCGTGTCCAGGTTGTCGATGAAGCCGATGTGGCAGAACCAACAGATCCAGACAAAGGCGGCAATCGCCAACGGACCGCCCAGCCGGGCCATCCATATCTCGAACTTCGATTTCTGCATCTTGGG
>LUZH01000279.1 GCA_001602885.1 Bacteroidales bacterium Bact_16
ACGGGCGCGCCGGCGACGTTCTGCGCGTTGCGCTCACCGACGCATTCGCGCACGGCGGCGAGCTTCTCCGGGCTGATGGCCACGTAGTAGCGCGAAGGCTGGCGGTTGGCCCAGGACGGCGCCTGCTGCGCGGCGGCGAGCAGGGTGCGCACTTCCTCTTCGGAGATGGACTTGGTGGCGTCGTAGCTGCGGACGCTGCGGCGGGAGGCGAACAGCCCGTCGATGCTGTCGTTGACGGTGACGTTCCTCGAGAAGCTGAATCTGGATGTACATCCGGACAGGAGCACCACCGCTGCGGCGATGCCTGCAATAAGTGCGAAATGGTTTTTCATACCGACAAATATAGACGAATTACGCTGAAATGCAAGACGTGATCCGGCGGAGGCTCTCGTCGAGCCGCGCCTCCGTGATCCTGCCGCTTTCGACGGCTGCGGCCACGGCGTCGAACGCCGCGCAGTAGTCGAGCGGGCAGAGGAGGAGGTCCGCGCCGGCTTCGAAGGCGCGGACGGCCGCCTCGCCGCTGCCGTAGCGGCGGGTGATGGCGCCCATCTCCAGCGCGTCGGTGATGATGACGCCGTCGAAGCCGAGCTCGCCGCGGAGCTTGTCGGTGAGCAGGGTGCGGGAGAGGGTGGCGGGGACGTCGCCGCCCGTCACGGCCGGGGCGGCGATGTGGGCCGCCATCACGAGCGGCGCGCCTGCCGCGATGCCGGCGCGGAAGGGGACCAGCTCGCAGGCCAGCATCTGCTCCCAGGTCTTGGCGGAGGATGCGAAGTCGAAATGGGTGTCGGCGCGGGTGTCCCCGTGGCCGGGGAAATGCTTGAGGCAGCCGCGGACGCCGGCGGCCGCGAGGCCGCGCACGTACGCGGCGACCAGCGGCGCGGCCACGGCGGGGTCGTCGCTGAACGCCCGCGTGCCGATGACGATGTTGTTGGGGTTGGTGTTGACGTCCGCCACCGGCGCGAAGTCGATGTCGAAGCCGTATTTCCTGACGTATTGCCCGATGCTGTACGCAGCGTCGTAGGCCGCCTGCGGGCCTCCGGCCGCCACGGCGGCCATGCTCTCATACCGCGGCACGTCGAAGGCCGGGTTCGCCGCCAGGCGGCTGACCCGTCCGCCCTCTTCGTCAATGCACAGCAGGGGAGCGCCCGGCAGGGCGCGCAGGTCCTCGACGAACCGGCGCAACTGCTTCTCGTCCTGGATATTGTGACCATAGAGCAGGACGCCGCCGACGGGATAGTCGCGGCAACGCTCGCGCATCCCGCCGCTCACCGCCTGGAGGCGGAGCGGCGGGAGCTCCGCGTCGGACGCGTAGCGGATCGCGGGCTCCAGCGACTCCGGCCGGACCACGAACAGCTGTCCGACCTTTTCCCGAAGGGTCATCGTCTCCAGTCTGCCGGCCATCTTATTGCAGTTTCCGGATGTTGGTATCCATCCATTTCCATTTGTCCAGGAAGGCCTGCCGCATGCGGTCCACCGCCTCCTGGAACGTCATTTCTTCGTCGCCGTTCTCCCGGTTGGAGATCGGCCAGAGCTTGTGGTTGTAGCCTTCCGACACGCGGAGGCGCTCCGCCGTCTCGTCGATGTAGTCCGCGAGCCCCTTGAGCGCGTCTTTCTGCGCGTCCCAGCGCTCGACCAGCCGCTCGCGGAACTTCGGGTCCTGAAGCAGGGCGGGGTAGTACATCGTCTCCTTGGCGCCGGCCCAGAATTTGGTCCGGTCCGGGATATAGGTATGGAAGTCGAAGTCCCACAGCGGGCCGGTGTAGAGCTTGCCGCCCGGCTGCTTATAGAGATAGACGCTGTGCGGGCCCTTCGCGGGCCAGTAGTTGAAGAAATCGTTGTTGCCGGTCAGTTCCTGCACGATCAGGAAATCGATGGCCGTGTCCACGTCGATGTACTGCTCGTACTCGTGCGCCTGCACGCGCTTCGGATCCTTCAGGAGCGTCTCCAGGTCCTTGATCCACTGCTTGAATTCGGCGAACGCCTCCGGCGTCAGCTCTTCCTCGTCCGGCTCCTTGACCATCCAGGGCAGCTGGAAATCCTCCGACCAGAAACGGTTTTTTTCGTCGAAATACGTGTCCAGCTCCAGCAGGAGGCCGCCGTCCGCGACGTTGACGCGGTTCTTGTTGATCTTGATCTGCTCGCAGAGATAATAGTTGCCGGCGTGCTTGCCGTTCAGCACCAGCTCGACGAACTGGCCGCGGACGGTGTAGGGGAGGCCCGTATGCCGGGAAAGCCAGAACGTGGCGTCGTTGCGCATGATGGTGCGGTCCTTCCAGTTGGCCAGCAGCACCCAGCGCTTGTGGGAGGGCATCGAGAGGATCTCCGCCTTCTCGTCCAGCTTGATCGCGTAGGGCTTCTTGGGATAGCCCCAGGTGGAATTGCCGCGGCCGCGGATGCTCATCGTCCCCTCATAATCCACCGTGCCGTCGGCCTGTTCGATCCGCATCTTCGCGCCCTCCACCCAGACATCTTTGCTGTTGATCTTGCGGGGCGTGTCGATGCGCACGACGGGCAGGCCCGTGTTGCGCACGTTCACCGTCAGGTCGCGGTAGGTCCGGTCGAAGATGACGCGGAGCGTCTTCGGCGCGCTCAGGTCGAGCGTGAACGCAGCCGACGGGTCCAGCTCCTCGTCGCCGAGCAGCACGCGGTCCGCATCCGTCTGGAGCCGGACCTCCGTCGCGGAGAAATCCGTCGTCGTCGGAAATGTATAGGAAAAAGTGGACGTCTGATCGTCAAATCCGGCCTTCTCGCCGTTGATCCTCACACCCGGAATCGGAATGTCGCCGGGCACCAGCTGGCGCTCCGGCTCTTTCTTCTCACAACCCAGGAGGCCCGCCGCCAGCACGATCAGCGCCAGCCCCCGGAAAAACACCTTGAAACTCATACCGCAAAGGTACTCACAAATGCCCAATTTCCCAACCCCTCCGCCGCTCCCTCCGCCGCTCCCTCCGCCGCTCCTTCAACCATCCCTCTGCCAGTCCTCCACTGTCCCTCCGCCGTTCCTCCACTGTTTCTCCGCCATCCCTCCGCAATCCCTCGGGAGAAATCCACCCAATCACCCTCCCAGCCCCTTCCACGTGTACTTCTCCTCCCCAAAACCGCCCCGGAAGCCACTTTTGCCCAGGAGAAATCCACCTAGACTCCACTCTATGCCCGATTTCGTGGATTTCTCTTTCCCCCACACCCCACACCGTTCCCGGTGTCCCCAAAAATGGGACACCGGGAACGAAAATAGGCCCAAATCATGCCCGGTGTCCCTGTTTTTGGGACACCAGGCACGCTTCACCCCCTTTTTTGTGCCCGGCAACCTCACCCCCAACCCCCGCCAGGAGCACCAGCCCCCTTTCCGCTCCCGCAACCACATCACCCATCGGCTACTGTGGGTGTTTTCCCCCACAGTAGTGCCACTCTCC
>LUZH01000280.1 GCA_001602885.1 Bacteroidales bacterium Bact_16
GCCGCCGGCCTCGACGCCAAGAAAGTGAAGGGCATCTTCGTCGGCTGCGGCAGCAAGGAAGGCCCGGACCGCATCATGAAGGCGGCCGAGGACCTGCAGGCTGCCGGCTACAACGCCAAGGGTTATGTCTCCGAGGGCACGGCCCACGAGTTCCTGACCTGGCGCCGCTGCCTCCTCGAGATGGCTCCGATGCTCTTCAAATAACAAATAGAGCGACGACACTGAAAAGACGGCTGCGCGCAGCCGTCTTTTTTGTATCTTTGCACCATGAAAGAGTTGTTCCTGGGCTCCGGCATCGCCCATTCCATCCTGCTTTTCGCCATCGTCATCGCTTCCGGCCTCTGGCTCGGGAAGAAGAAGGTCAAGGGGATCTCGATCGGTTCCACCTGGATCCTTTTCCTCGGGATCCTGCTCAGCCATTTCGGCCTGCGCGCCGATCCGGCCGCGCTGGCCTTCATGAAGGACTTCGGACTCATCCTGTTCGTGTTCTCCATCGGCATGCAGGTCGGGCCCGGTTTCTTCCAGTCTTTCCGCAAGGGCGGCGTCGGCCTGAACCTGCTGGCGGCGGGCATGATCCTGCTCGGCGTCCTCGTGACGCTGTCCATCCACTGGATCACCGGCGAGAGCCTGACCACGATGGTCGGCGTGCTGTCCGGCGCCGTGACCAACACGCCCGGACTGGGTGCCGCCCAGCACACGATGATCGACGCGCTGGTGGCCGAAGGCCAGACGGCGCAGGCCGCCGAAGAGGCGTCCGCCGCCCTCGCCTCCGCCTACGCGGTCTCCTACCCGCTCGGCGTGATCGGCGTCATCTCCGTGCTCATCCTGCTCAAGAGCCTTTTCAGGATCGACCTGCGTAAAGAACGCGCCCAGCTGGAAGAGCTGGACCGGGACAGCCAGGACACCGCCCGCCGCATGCACTGCGAGGTGGAGAATCCGGCCGTCTTCGGCAAGAAACTCTCCGAAGTGATGGTCGGGCACGCCGACCAGTTCCTCGTCTCGCGCCTGATGCGCGGCAGCGAGATCTTCAGCCCCGGCCCGGACACCGTCCTGGAGCAGGGCGACAAGCTCCTGATCGTGACCTCCCAGCCCAACGTGGAAGCCGTGCGCATCGTCTTCGGCGAAGAAGTGCCGATGCACCTCGAAGACTGGCTGCAGCAGGACGAGAACCTCGTGATCCGCCGGCTGTGCATCTCCAAGTCCTCGCTGACCGGCAAGCAGCTGCGCTCCCTGCACATCCGCAACACCTACGGCGTCACGGTCACGCGCGTCGCGCGCGCCGGCGTGGAGCTGGTGGCGCGCCCGAGCCTGCAGCTGCAGATGGGCGACACCATCACCGTCGTCGGCACGGTCGAGGGCATCGACCAGGTGGCCCGGATCGTCGGCAACAAGCCCGAGACGCTCTCCAAGCCCAACCTCGTGCCCATTTTCTTCGGCATCGCCCTCGGCGTGATCGTGGGCTCCGTCCCCATCGCCTTCCCGGGCATCCCGCAGCCGGTCAAGCTCGGCCTGGCGGGCGGCCCGCTCATCATCGCCATCCTGCTGGGCCATTTCGGCCCGAAATGGGGCATCACCACCTACACCACCATCAGCGCCAACATGATGCTCCGCGAGGTCGGCATCAGCTTCTTCATGGCGGCCGTCGGCCTGGGCGCCGGCGAGAATTTCGTCTCCTCCGTGGTGAGCGGCGGCTACCGGTGGATCCTCTACGGCGCGCTGATCACCCTGATCCCGACCTTCCTGACCGGACTGGTCGCGCGGCTGGTCTTCAAGTTCAACTTCTACCGGATCTGCGGTCTGATCTCCGGCGGCAGCACCAACCCGCCGACCCTCGCCTTCGCGCAGGGCGCCTACGGCACGGACTACACCTCCATCAACTACGCCACGGTCTATCCGCTGACGACCTTCCTGCGGGTGCTTTCCGCCCAGGTCCTCATCCTTTTCGCCGTCGCATAAAGCATTGTATATGAAGAATCTGCTGATTGCCGCCAGCTGCGCGCTGGCCCTGTTCGCAGCCTGCACGCCCGCCGCGGAGCGGCTGCAGACCGGCGACCTCATCTTCGTCGGCATCCCGGCCGACTACGACCTCGACGCGGACTCGATGGGCAGCGCCATCGCCGACGCCACCGGCGGACAGACCGGCCTCAACCGCATCCACACCGCCATCGCGGAAGTGGACGCCGACGGCCAGGTCTGGATCATCGACGCCACCATCAAATACGGCGTGGACCGCCACCCGCTCGACACGTTCCTGCGGCAGTTCACCCTCCGCGACGGCAGCCTGCCGGTCTTCGAGGTCAAGCGCCTCAAGGACGACGCGCGCGCCGCGGAATTCGTCCGGAACGCCAAGAAATACCTCGGCCTCCCCTACGACGTCACCTTCCTGCCGGACAACGGCGCCTACTACTGCACGGAGCTGGTCTACGACAGCTATCTGGACGAAGACGGCGCGCCGCTCTTCCACAGCGCCCCGATGAACTTCAGGAATGCCGACGGCGAGATGCCCCGCTACTGGGAGCAGCTCTTCGCGCGGATCGGCCAGGACGTCCCGCAGGGCGTCCCCGGCACCAATCCCCAGGCTATGTCCGAAGAGCCTGCGCTGCGGAGCGTAGACGCAGCGCTCTGATAAAATACAGGAACGGGAAGATCTCCAGACGGCCGATCAGCATCCCGGCCGTCGAGGTGAACTTGAGGATGTCCGGTATGGCGGCATAATTGGCCATCGAGCCCACGTCGCCGAATCCCGGCCCGACGTTGCCGATACAGGCCACGGACGCCGTCAGTCCCGTCGTGAAATCCATTCCGAAAGCCATGTTGACGCCCGCCAGGACGCCCACGATGACCAGGTAGCAGAAGATGAAGCCCAGGGCTTCGTCGGCCTGGCGCATATCCCGCGGCCGGCCGTCCACCCGGATGGCCCGGACGGTGCCGGGCTCGATGGCCGTCCCCACCCGGTTATACACCCCCTTGAAGGCCAGGATCACGCGGTCGATCTTGATGCCGCCCGACGTCGATCCCGAGCAGCCGCAGACCAGCGAGCAGACCAGCAGGACCGCCATCGACAGCATCGGCCAGGTGGTCGTGTCCTGCGTGGCGAATCCCGTCGTCGTGGCGATGGAGGCCACCTGGAAGCTCGCGTCGCGGACCGCATCGCCGAAAGCCTCGTAGCCGCCGTGGACGAGCAGGTCGACGGTGACCAGACAGACGGAGCCGGCCACCAGGAACAGGAAGGTCCGGAAGATCTCCGACTTGAAGAGGTTGCGCCCGCTCCCCCGCACGAAACTCAGGAACAGGACGCCGAAATTGGCGCCCGCGGCCAGCATGGCCACGGTCAGCACCATTTCGGCCGCCGGGTTGTCGTAGAAGGCGATGCTCGCGTTGCGCGTGCAGAAACCGCAGGTGCTGCACGCCGACATCGCGTTCGTGGCGGAGTCAAACCAGCCCATCCCCGTCAGCTTCAGGGACAGGCCCGTCACCACGGTCAGCATCACGTAAGTGACGAGAATCCGGTTGGCGAAAGCCGCGCTCCGCATCCCCCGGAAGGACAGGCGCGCCACGTCGGAGATCTCCGCGCCCGACAGGGCGGACTTCTCCATATTGCCCCG
>LUZH01000281.1 GCA_001602885.1 Bacteroidales bacterium Bact_16
TGGACTCCGCCCAGGTGGAGGTCGTCACGGACGAGATCTGCGACCTGCTGGGCTGCGACCCGGCGGACGTCTTCAAGGTGTCCGCCCGTACGGGAGAGGGCGTCGCCCCGATCCTGGACGCCATCGTCGAGAAGATCCCCGCGCCGCAGGGCGACCCGGACGGGCCGCTCCAGGCGCTCATCTTCGACTCCGTGTTCAACTCGTTCCGCGGCGTGATCGCCTATTTCAAGATCAAGAACGGCTCCATCCGCAAGGGTGACAAGGTCAAGTTCTTCGCCACCGGGATGGACTACGAGGTCGAGGAGGTCGGCGTCCTCAAGATGAAGCTCACGCCGACCGCCGAGATCGGCTGCGGCGACGTCGGCTACGTGATTACGGGCATCAAGAGCGCCGTGGAGGTCAAGGTGGGTGACACGATCACCCACGTGGACCGCCCCTGCGCCACCGCGATCGCGGGCTTCGAGGAAGTCAAGCCGATGGTCTTCGCGGGTATGTATCCCGTGCAGGCCGACAAGTTCGAGGAGCTGCGCGCCGTGCTGGAGAAGTTCCAGCTCAACGACGCCTCCTTCGTCTACGAGCCGGAGAGCTCGCTCGCGCTGGGCTCCGGCTTCCGCTGCGGATTCCTCGGGCTGCTGCACCTGGAGATCGTCCAGGAGCGGCTCTTCCGCGAATTCGACATGGACGTGATCACCACGGTCCCCAACGTGTCCTACAAGGTCTTCACGACGCAGGGTGAGGTGATGGACGTCCACAATCCTTCCGGCTTGCCCGCCCAGACGCTCATCGACCACATCGAGGAGCCGTATATCCGGGCGCAGATCATCTCCAAGTCGGAATTCTTCGGCCCCATCATGAAGCTCTGCCTGGACCGCCGCGGCACGCTGATCGGTCAGCACTACATCACGGCGGACCGCGTGGAGCTGACCTACGACATGCCCCTGTCCGAGATCGTCTTCGACTTCTACGACAAGCTCAAGACCATCTCCAAGGGCTACGCCTCCTTCGACTACCATGTGATGGACTTCCGTCCGGCGCGGCTCGTCCGCCTGGACATCCTGCTCAACGGCGAGCCGGCCGATGCGCTGTCCACGCTCATCCACGAGGACAACGCCTATGACTTCGGCCGCAAGATGTGCGTCAAGCTCAAGGACCTCATCCCGCGCCAGCAGTTCGACATCCCCATCCAGGCGGCCATCGGCGCCAAGATCATCGCGCGCGAGACCGTCAAGCAGGTGCGCAAGGACGTGACCGCCAAGTGCTACGGCGGCGACGTCACGCGCAAGCGCAAGCTGCTCGAGAAGCAGAAGGAAGGCAAGAAGCGCATGCGCCAGATCGGCACCGTGCAGGTGCCGCAGAGCGCGTTCATGGCCGTTCTCAAACTTGACTCCTAGCATGACACGCCGTTTCCAGGTTGCGGGATTGGACTTCTCGCTCGACATACCGGACACGCATCCGGCCGGGGACCATCTGCACAATTACGACCCTTTCGAAACATCGCGCCCCGGCACCCTGCTGTTTGAGCTGGAACTGTCCGCCGAACGGCTGGAGGAGACGGGAGAGGTGATGTTCGAGTCGCCGGAAGAGGACGGCGAGCCGGTGGTGGGATTCTACCGCCGCGGGAGCGGCTATCTGGCGAAATTCGCGCCGTGGCCCAAGGCGCCCGTTTGCGGGTGGCTGGAGCTGGACGGCGACTTCAAGCACGGACGGCTGTTTGCCGAAGGCAGGGTGAGCGACCAGGTGTTCGCGATCAACAACGCCCTGATGCTGCTGTTCGCTTTTGCCTCCGCGCCCTTCAGGACGCTGGAGATGCATGCATCCGTGGTGATGAACGGCGGGCGCGGCTTCCTCTTCCTGGGCCGCAGCGGCACCGGGAAGAGCACGCACAGCGGGCTGTGGCTCAAGCATATTCCCGGGACGGAGCTGCTCAACGACGACAACCCCGTGTTGCGCGTCGTGGACGGCGAGACTCGCGTCTACGGCTCCCCCTGGAGCGGCAAGACGCCCTGCTACAAGGCGCAGGACGTCCCCGTCGGGGCCATCGTCCGGCTTCGCCAGGCGCCGGAAAACCGGATCACCCGCCTCAACGTGGTGGGCGCCTACGCCTCCGTGATGGCGTCCTGCTCGGGCTACCGCCCGATCCGCGCCCTGGCAGACGCGCAGCACGAGACGCTTGCGCGCATCTCCCAGCAGGTGCCTTGTTATCAGTTGGACTGTCTGCCGGACGAAGCGGCCGCCCGGCTTTGCAAGGATACGGTCGATGGATAAGCGGACGGTTCCCAACGACATCCTCCTCGGGGAGGTGGCGGCCGTCCTGCAGGAAGGCCGGGAAGCGATCCTGACCCCGACGGGCAACAGCATGCTGCCCTTCATCCGCAGCGGCAGGGACCGCGTGATCCTGCGCAGGCAGGACAGCTATGCGGTCGGGGACATCGTCCTCGCCCATTTCGGCGGACGCTATATCCTGCACCGCATCGTCGCCCTGGACGGCGACGCCGTGACCCTGATGGGCGACGGAAACCTGCAGGGGCAGGAAAAGGGCCGCACCGACGGGATCGTCGGGACGGTCACCGCGGTCATCCGGCCGGACGGCCGGCGCCGCGTGCCCTGCAAGGGCCGCGTCTGGCGGGCGCTGAAGCCCGTCCGGCGCTATTTATTGGCAATTTATAGAAGATTGATATGAAACTTCGCAAAGGACTCGTCCTGCGGCCGCTGGGCACGCAGTATATCGTGACGGGAGACGACCTCTCCCCGGTAGATTTCAGCAAGGTGGTGTCGATGAACGCGACCTCCGCCTATCTTTGGGACAAACTCGGCGGCAGCGATTTTGCCGCGCAGGACATGGCCGACCTGTTGACCGCGCGCTACGACGTGGACGCGCAGACGGCCCTGACCGATGCTGAAGGCCTCATCGCCGCCTGGCAGAAGGCCGGGCTGCTGGACGAATAACAAACCGACGGACACGATGATCCCGCTGCGACAAGTCATCCAGGGCCTCCGGCCCATGGCCCGCCCCGTCCGGGGGCGGATGCTGCTGAGCGTGCTCATCGGCCTGGTCCGCATCGCCGCTTCGCTCGCCTTCGTCTGGATCTGCAAGCGCCTGGTGGACATCGCCACGGGCGTCCTGGACGCCCCGCTCCCCTTGCACGTCGGCATCCTGCTGGGCGTGATGTTCCTGCAGCTCCTGTGCGCCATCAGCGCCGCGGCGTGGGAGAGCTTCAACATCGTGCGCACCGGCAACGACCTGCGCTACGGGACCTTCGCGCAGGTGCTCCGCAGCACCTGGACCGGCAAGGAAGCCTACCGCAGCGGCGACGCCGTCAACCGCCTCGAAGAGGACGTGCGCGTGGTCACGGACATCCTGTGCACCCGCATTCCGGAGGTGGTCGTGACCCTCGTGCAGCTGGTCGCGGCTTCCGTCTACCTGCTGATGATGGCGCCGAACCTGCTCTGGGTGCTGATCGTGCTGATGGTCGTGGCCCTCGCCGGCTCGCGCCTCTTCTTCCGCACGATGCGCCGCCTGACCGAGCGCATCCGCAAGCAGGAAGCCGAAGTCCAGCAGCTGATGCAGGAGAACCTGCAGAAGCGGCTCGTCGTGCTGACCCTGATCGGCGCAGAGCGGGTCCTGACCCGCCTGGGCCTGCTCCAGAAGGACGTCCAGGGCCAGACGGTGACCCGCATCCGATACAACACCCTCGCCCGCGGCTTCATGATGTTCGGCTTCATGAGCGGCTACGCCGCCGCCTTCCTCTGGGGCGTGCTGGGCATCCGCAACGGCCTGGTGACCTACGGTATGATGACGGCCTTCCTGCAGCTCGTCGGACAGGTCCAGCGCCCGATCGCCGAGCTGGCGCGGCAGATTCCCGCCTTCATCCACGCCACCACTTCGGTGGAGCGGCTGATGGACCTCCGCTCGCTCGAGCAGGAAGCCGACGAAACGCCGGTGGCCCTGTCCGGCGCGCCGGGCATCCGCTGCGCGGACGTCAGCTTCGCCTATCCCGACCGCGACGAGACCATCCTGGCGGATTTCAACCACGATTTCGCGCCCGGCACGATGACGGTCATCATGGGCCCGACCGGCGCCGGCAAGAGCACGCTCAGCCGCCTGGTGCTCGGCCTGCTGAAGCCGACCGCCGGCAGCGTGACGCTCTATGGCCCCGAAGGGGAATTCCCTGCAGGACCCGCCGTCCGCGGCAACTTCCTCTATGTCCCGCAAGGGAATTCGCTGCTCAGCGGCACCATCCGCGAGAATCTCCTGCTCGCGCGCGCAGACGCGTCTGAAGAGGACCTGCGCGAGGCGCTGCACACGGCCGTCGCCGATTTCGTCTTCGACCTGCCCCAGGGGCTGGACACGCCTTGCGGCGAGACCGGCAGCGGGCTGAGCGAAGGCCAGTGCCAGCGCATCGCCGTCGCCCGCGCCCTGCTGCGCGAAGGCGGCATCCTGATCCTCGACGAGGCCACCTCCGCGCTGGACGCGGAGACGGAAGAGACGCTGCTCGACCGGCTCTACAGCCGTTTCCACGGCTCACGCACCCTGCTTTTCATTTCTCACCGCGACGCCATTTCTGCCCGCGCCGACAATACCCTGCGCATCTAAGATGGAGTGGTTGGAGAGTCTGGGGCTGTTGGGTCTTTTCCTGGGTAGCGCACTGGCGGCATCGATCGTGCCGTTCAGTTCCGACGTGCTCTACATCGCCATCCTGGCCACGACGGGGCAGGACCTGGGCTGCTTCCTGGCGGCCACGAGCGGCAGCTGGCTGGGCAGCATCTTCACCTACCATCTCGGCTGGTTCGGCAAGTGGGAATGGATCGAGAAGTGGTTCAAGGTCACGAAGGAAAAGCTGGAGAAGCAGCAGGAGAAAGTGCGCAAATACGGCGTCTGGCTGGCGCTGTTCAGCTGGGTCCCGATCGTGGGCGACCTGACGGTGCTGGCCCTGGGATTCTACAGGGTCCCCCGCGGGATATCCTTCCTGATGCTGCTCATCGGCAAGGCCATCCGCTATCTGTTCTGGAATCTGGTCGTGAGCCTGTTCTAGATGTACACGATGATATAGTAGAGCATCACCGCCGACACGATGAGCTTCATCCCCGTGCCCGACAGGAAGCCGAGGAACGCGCCGAGCGAGGCCTTGAGCGAGGAGCCCGCGCCCTTGCCGGCGATCAGCAGTTCGGCCAGGAACGCGCCGAGGATCGAGGTGAAGATCATCCCGCCCGGAATCGGGAGGATGAGGCCGGCGAACAGGCCGATGACAGCCCCCCACGAAGCATATTTGGTCCCGCCCGTGATCTTGGTGAACCAGGCGGGCACGACGTAGTCCAGGACCGTCACCAGCACGGTGACGCCCAGCAGGACGAAGAGGAGCGTCTGCGACATCGGCTCTCCGGCGCCGTTGGTGCCGCCGAACAGATACATCAGCAGGATGCCGATCCAGCCGAGCGGCGGGCCCGGAAGGGCCGGTACGATGCTGCCGACGATGCCCAGGATACCCAGGAACACGGCCAGGATGATCATCAGCGTATTCATCGGCGGGAGGGGTTTAGAAAAGCAGTCCCAGGCCCACGGAGAGGGTGTTGGCGTGCAGCTCCTGCTCCGGGATGAGCCGGCTGACGCCCAGGGCGTAGGAAGCGCGGAGCTGGACGGCGTCGGCGACGGTGAACGCCAGGCCGAAGCCCCACTGGAGGCTGGCCCGCGTGAGCTTGTGCATCGGATCCTCGAGGTCCTTGACCGTCACGAAGTTCCCGTTTTCATAGAGATTGCCGAACAGGCCGACGTTGAACACGGGGCCGGTGAAGAAGGAGCCCGTGGCGCCGTTTGCGATCGAGAAGGTGTACTTGACGTCCATCGGGACGGACAGATAGTGCATCTTGATGAACTTGGGCTTGACGTTGGCGTCGTTGCGGCCGGACTGGTAGCAGAACAGCAGGCCCGGCTCGAAGGTGAGCCCCGCCAGGGCGGAGAAATAGAACTCGTGCCGGACACCGGCGTAGAATCCGTTGAGGCTGTGCGTGCTCATGAAGGAGGAGCAGTCGGCGCCCCGGAAGGCGTTGGCCGAATAGCCGACGCTGACGTTCCAATCCTGCTGGGCATATGCGGAGGTCGCGCCCAGGAGGGCGGCGGCCAAAAGGAGAATCTTGATCTTTTTCACGTTTGACTGAGTTGGTTCCAGACACAAAAATACGAAAAAAATGTATTTTTGTATTATGTCCCCTTTTTCCGAGACCCTCCTCTCCTGGTACGCCGCCTATGGGCGTGATCTGCCCTGGCGCCGCACCACGGACCCTTATCCCATCTGGCTGAGCGAGGTCATCCTCCAGCAGACGCGCATCGCGCAGGGGCAGGCGTATTGGGAACGGTTCATGGAGAGGTTCCCCACCGTGGAGTCGCTGGCGCAGGCCAGTGAGGACGAGGTCCTGCGCCTCTGGCAGGGCCTCGGCTACTACAGCCGGGCGCGCAACCTCCACGCCGCGGCGCGCCAGATCACGGCGCTGGGGCATTTCCCGGACACGCTGGACGGGATCAAGGCCCTCAAGGGCGTCGGCGACTACACCGCCGCGGCCATCGGATCCATCGCCTTCGGCCTGCCCGCCGCCGTCGTGGACGGCAACGTCTACCGCGTGCTGGCGCGCCACTACGGCATCTCCACGCCCGTCGGCTCCACGGCCGCGAAGAAGGAATTCACCGCGCTCGCGCAGTCGCTCCTCCCGCCGGAGCGGCCGGGCGACTTCAACCAGGGGATGATGGACTTCGGCGCGCTGCAGTGCACGCCCGTCGCGCCCCTCTGCCCGCTGTGCCCGCTCGCCGGGAGCTGTGTGGCGCTCGCCACGGGCGCCGTGGACCGGCTGCCCGTCAAGGAGAAGGGCGCGGCCGTGCAGGAGCGCCGCTTCGACTACGTCTACGTGCGCTTCCGGGGCCGCACCGCCATCCGCCGTCGCGGCCCGGGCGACATTTGGCAGGGGTTGTGGGAGCCGCTGGTAATCAGCGCCCCCAACCAGCTTCCGGACAAAGTAACCCAGCTAAAAGCCGGCGTCAAGCACCAGCTCACCCACCGCACCCTGCTGGTGGACTTCTACCTGTGGGAGCCGGCCGAAGAGCCCGCCCTTCCCGACGGCTACATCTGGATCGGCGAAGCGGAGCTCGACCGCTACGCCAAGCCCCGCCTCTTCGAACTTCTGCTGGAATCGCTGCCTAGATAAAGCGGCCGTCCTTCATCGTGAGGGTGCGGTCGCAGAGGGCGGCGAGCTCGGGATCGTGGGTCACGATCACGATGGTCTGCCCGAGGCGTTCGCGCAGGGCGAACAGCAGCTTGTGGATCTCCTGCTTGGTGGCGGAGTCGAGATTGCCCGTGGGCTCGTCGGCGAAGAGCACGGCCGGGTCGTTGACCAGGGCGCGGGCGATGGCGACGCGCTGCTGCTCGCCGCCCGAGAGCTCGGCGGGCTTGTGCCCCAGGCGCTCCTGCAGGCCGACCTCGCCGAGCAGGCGGGCGGCCTTCCGGCGCGCCTCCTTCATCGGCACGCCGGCGATCAGGGCCGGGATCAGGACATTCTCCTCGGCCGTGAACTCCGGCAGCAGGTGATGCGCCTGGAAGACGAAGCCGATGCGGCGGCCGCGGAAGGCGGCCAGTGCGTCGCCCTGCAGCCGCAGGACGTCCTGCCCGTCGACCAGCAGGCTCCCGCGGTCCGGCCGGGAAAGCGTGCCGAGGATCTGCAGGAGGGTGGACTTGCCGGCGCCGGAAGCGCCCATGATGGACACGATCTCATGCGCCTCAGCGCTGAAATCGATGCCTTTCAGGACCTCCAGGGTCCCGAAACTCTTATGGATGTCGCGGGCTTCGATGATCATGATTCAAAGGTAGCAATTAATCGGGACACAAAAAAAGACAGGCGGCATGCCTGTCTTTTTTTTCTCGGGTCAAAGCAACCTACAGGTTCGGGTTGCATTTCTTCCAGTCGGACACCGGCGGGATGATGCCGAGGTCGATGATCTCGTCACGCATCTTGCAGAGGTGCTCGTAGGAAGCCTGCAGGTCGGCCATCTCGGCGGCGGTGCCGGCGGGATCGGTGAAGTGGACACCCGTCGCGTCGATCACGGACGGCATGGCCATCATCACGTTCTGGTAGCTGGCGTTGTTGACGTAGCAGCCGGCAGGCCAGGTGAACTTGTC
>LUZH01000282.1 GCA_001602885.1 Bacteroidales bacterium Bact_16
TCCGCTTCGACCGGCCCGTCCGCAACAAGGAGCAGGTCAAGGTCCTGACCTGGCACAAAGGGGCCCAGGGACTTTTCTTCCTGCGTGACTATATGATGCTCGGCGCCGACGGCGAACCGTCCGTCCGCTCCACCAGCTCCTGGGTGGTGATGAACATCACCGAGCGTCGCCTGGTCCGCTTCGACACCGTCTCCGACGTCGTGGACACGGCGCCGCAGAGCACCGACTTCGCCATCGAGGAACAGGCCGCCAAGGTCGTCCTCCCGCGTGGCACCGAACTCACGAAGATCGGCGAGCATCGCGTCCACTATTCCGACGTGGACTACAACCAGCACGCCAACAACGTCAGGTACACCTCCTGGGCGCTGGATTCCCTGCCCGAGGACCTGGTCTATGAGCATCCGCTCAAGGAGCTGACCATCAACTTCAACCGCGAGGCCCTGCCCGGCGAGACCGTCGAGCTGTGGCACGCCCTCGACGCCGACGGCGCCCACATCATCGAGGGGCGTGCGGACGACCACCAGGTGTTTATCGAGAAATTAATCTTCGAATAAGTCTGTCTTCAGACAGAAAACCCCGGTGTTTTCTGGAAGGTGGTGCTCCGCAAGGGGGGACCTTCCCGAAAAACCGGGGTTTTTCTGTCCGGAAACCGGATCAGCGGTAGATGTCCTCGAACTTGAGCTCGACGATCGGGCCGAATTTGGCGATCTCGTCCATCGGGAGGGCCTTCCGGTCGCCGATGATGATGTAAGACACGGGGGCTTTGCGGACCACTTCCTCAAAGTAGCGGCGCAGGCGCTCGGGCGTGACGGCGTCGAGATTGTCCACGATCTTCCGGTTCGGGTCTTCGGTGTAGCCGAGCGCCTCGTTGCCGATGATTTCCTCCGCGACGTTGCGCGCTTCCGGATAGTCGTTGTTGATGCGCGAGAGCGTATTGCGCACCGACGCGTCCAGCCGCGCTTCGTCGATCGGCAGTTCGCGCAGCAGCGAATCCATCAGGTGCATAGCCTGCAAGGATTTGTCCGCCTGCGTGCCGAGCAGGGTGAAGAAAATGGCCTTCTCCCCCTCGTGAGTCGGAGCCGGGCTGCCGGAGCCCGCCTGGGTCGAATAGGCCAGCGAGCGCAACTCCCGGACTTCCTGAAACATAAGCGAATACATGCCGTCTCCTCCCACATAGTTGCCCAGCACCTCCAGGCACGCCTCTTCCTCGCCGTCGACCGGCGCCGCCGGGCTCTGCAGGGTGAAGATGATCGCCTGGCGGGATTTGGGCAGGTCATAGAAGAAGACCCGCGGGCTGTCGTATTCCTGGCGATTCACCACGCGCTGGGTCAGCGGCCGTTGGCAGCGCTCCAGGTCCAGCTGTTCCCGGACGGCACGGACGACCTCCTCCTTCGGCAGGGAGCCGCTGTAGAAGAGAGCGCAATCCGAATCCATCAGCGTCCGGAAACGCTCCACCACGGCATCCTTGCCCGCCTGGGCAAGCTCCTGGTCGGTCATCAAGCGGAGCGATTTGGCATATTCGCCGAACACGACCCGGTTCCACACGGCAGTCGCATACGTGCCCGTGCCGCTCGTCCGGAAGGTTTTCCGGTCCACGCGGTTCGCCTTCCGGCGCTGGCGGAAACTCTTCGCGTCCGGCTCCAGACGGTCCGTCACGTGGCGGAGCAGGCCGAGCGAGGAAGCGAAATTGCGGTCGAAGCCGGTCAGGGATAGGGTAAAGAGCAGATTGCTGCAGTCCGCGCTGAAATACGTCCCCAGCTGCTGCCAGGCGCGGGAAAGCTGCTGGAACGAGAGGGAATCCGTCCCGAGGGTGTTCACATAAGGCGCCACGTAGTGCAGGAGCCTGTCGTCCACATCTCCTTCCTGGAACTTGACCTGGAACTTGAACACGTCGTCGGCCAGCAGCTGCTTGTAGTAGAGCGTCACGTGGTCGTTGATCCGTACCCGCTCCACATCCTTGTCGAAATCGAGCAGGCGGGGCGGCACCGCCTGGACGGGCATCGCCTCCACGCGGCGGAAGTAGTCGGACCTCTTGCCGGCGTTGACCGGCGGGACCGGATCGTATCCCGGCTTGGCGACCTTGTCCTTGGGATAGGAGCCGCTTACTTTCTTGAAACGGATATAATTGTCCGTGAAATACTTGTCCGCCACGCGCACGACATCATCGCGGGTCAGGCCGCGCAGGATGTCGATCTCGGCCAGGCAGTCCTTCCAGGAGCGGCCGTCCGCCATCGCGAACACCATCGAACGGGTCCGCGAATCCAGCTTCTCCAGGCGGTACAGGCGCTGGCGGGCCTCTTCGAGCTTGAGCGTTTCGAGCTCATTGTCAGAGAATTCGCCGCGTTTCACCTTGTCCAGCTGCTCCTGACACAGCCGCTCGGCGCGCGACAGCGAACCGAAGGGCGGCAGCACGCCGGCGGCAAAACCCCAGGCACCTACCTCGCGATACTCCACGACGCGGGCCGCGCCCGCGAAGAGCACCTTGTGCGAAGTGTACAGCGAGTCCAGCAGGCCCGTGGAGAAACTGTTGCTCAGCAGGGAGACCGCCAGGTCAAACGCCGGGCCGTCCGGCGACTTCGCGTTCGGTCCATTGAAAGCATGGACGGCGATCTTGACCGGGAAAGAGGACTTGATCCGGATCTCCGGCGTGCCGTCGATCACGGGCTGCGCGATGACCGCCCGCTCCGGCTTCTCGCCGCGCGGAATCCGGCCGAAGGTGCGCTCGAGCAGGGGCACGACCGTGGCGGCGTCGAAGTCGCCCGCCAGGATCAGGCCCATGTTGC
>LUZH01000283.1 GCA_001602885.1 Bacteroidales bacterium Bact_16
GATGTGATTTTATGAAGAGACTAGTCATCTTTTTTGCATTCCTGCTCCTTCCGCTCGTGGTGCTTCCCGCCCAGGAGTTGAGGAAGGAATGGCGTGATTATTATCGCGTCGCCCGGAAAGACCGGCCGCGCGAACAGATTGAAAAACTTCACCTGATCAGGGCGATTGCCCTGGAGCGCCGCCTGCCGGGCGAATTGCTGGATGCTTGCCGGAGGGAAGAGCGCGTCTTCTCCCGCATGAACTGGAAGGGGCAGGATTCTCTCCATCAGGCCCTGACCGAGGTCATCGAGTCCTACGGGGAGCCTCTGCTGACCTGGCGCTGGCTGGATGAGGACTGGGAGTATGCCAAAGCCAACCAGGCGGAGCTGGGCAGAAGGCGTAACCCGGAATTGCAGCCCCGTCAGATCCCTTACCTGCAGACCCGGGACCTGGACGATATCGCCGACGATTTCGAGTGGATCCTGTGGGACCGCCTGACGAAAGATCTTTTCCTGGGCCCCGACAGCGAGGAATTCCGCCTGCTGGACGAACGGATCGGAGAGCGCTATCCGAACCGTCCGTACCTGTCGTACCTGATGGCGCGCAGGGCGGTGGAACCGATCCCCGCCCTGCAGGCGGTGGCGGACAAGTACGCCGACACGCCGTTCCGCTTCATCCCGGAGCGGGAAATCCTGCGGGCACGCTGGGATCAGCTCCGCAGGAACGAGGCGGCCGATGAGGCCAGCGCCAGGCAGTTGTATGAAGATGCCAATGCCTATCGCAAGGCGCTGCGGAGCCGGAAGGACGACATCGGCCGGGGCTTGGACCTGTCGGTGGACGATATCCGGGATGGCCTCACCGCTCCCAGCCTGTCCGTCCGTTTCCAGGAGGATTCCATCGTCCTGACCGGCCGGAACTTCGGCCGCGGGCTGGTGTCGTTCGAATCGGACGAACATAGCCGGACCGTTACCCTCCGGAACCGGGACGGGCGTTTCTATGTCCCGGACACGGTCAAGGCCAGGATCCCCGACCTTCCGGACGGCAGCTACCGCGTCACGACGCAACACGGGGGGCGGGCCTTCTACGAGAAATACACCCTGTCGCTGGCCGTCCGGGAGCAGGGGAAGGATTTCGCTGTCTATGTGGCTGATTATCTGACAGGCGAACCCGCCACGACGGCGGTCATCCGGCTCAAATACGGAAGATACCACCAGAAGGTGCTGGAGCGGGAGATCCAGCTGGACGGGCAGGGGTTCACACCCCTCCCGGCGGATTTCCGGAAAAAGATCGGATACGATGACGACGTCTTCCTGGACGCACGGGTCGGGGACCATCTGAGCGAAACCGTCTCCGTCCGCATGCGGTCGGACCGCGTCAAGGAGATCCCGGCGAAGTTCCACGCCCGCGTGTTCAAGGACCGCGGCGCCTACCGTCCCGGCGATACCCTCAAGGTCAAGGCCATCCTGTTCGAGGGCGACCTGCGTGACCGGGTGAAGGCGCTGGGCGCGGGGAAGAGCGTCCGGGTAAAGATAATCGACGCGCAGCGGAAGACGCTGGCCGACATGAACCTGAAGACCAATGCCTTCGGATCGGTGGCCTGGGAATGGGCCATCCCC
>LUZH01000284.1 GCA_001602885.1 Bacteroidales bacterium Bact_16
CGCAGGGCCTTCGCCTTGGCGTCCCGCTCCGCGGTCCAGAAGGCGTCCCACGCGGCTTTCTGTTTGTCGAAGACGTCGGCCATCGAGGCCGTCCAGTAGATGTCGTAGGTGTCGGGGGTCAGGAGCGAGAAGACGTTGCGCGGCGTGAAGCCGTATTCGGCGAGCAGCCGCTCGTCGTCGAGCGCGCGGTGGACCGTCGCGGAGTCCAGCTGGAGCTGGCTCGCGATCTTGGCGGCGATGTTGCCCTTGACGCGGAGGTTGCCCGTCAGGGAGAGCCGCACGGGGCTCTGCCAGCCGTTGTTGAGCATCCGCGCCACGTACACGCTCGCGTCGCCCGGCGAGATGGTATAGTGCCCCGGCGTGAGGTACTGCGCCACCTGCTTGGCCTTGAAGCAGCGCTCCAGGCTCGCGCGGTTGCGCACCTGCGCCTTGTCGGCGATCTCCTCCAGCACCTTGTTGGCCTCGGCGCCCGGATAGACATAGATCTCCGCCTGCTGGCGGAAATTGGGCAGTTTGTTGTCCCGCAGCCAGTTGTAGCCGAAGAGGGCTGCCATCGCCACGACGAGCAGCACCAGAATGGAGAATAACGCTTTTTTCATACCGAGGGGCAAAGATACCGATTTTTGTCCAAATGTTTTTCCCTTTGTGCGCCTCCCTTCAGATTTACCCGGAATTATCCTACCTTTACAAACAACCACATATCGCATATGACGATGAAAAGAATACTCCCCCTCTGCACGCTCGTCCTGCTGGCCGCCTGCGGCCCCAGATGGCAGGAGACCGAAGCCGACGGCTATCGGCTCATCACCCAGCGCCGCGGCGCCACGCTCGGCGTCACCAGCGCTCCCCTCCTCCAGGACAAGGGGTTCGCCTTCAAGGACCTCAACCGCAATGGCACCCTCGACGTCTACGAAGACTGGCGCCGCCCCGCCGCCGAGCGCGCCCGCGACCTGGCCGCGCAGCTCAGCATCGAGGAGATCGCCGGCCTGATGCTCTACAGCGCCCACCAGGCCGTGCCGACCCCCGACATCACGGACCGGCAGAAGAAATTCCTCGAAGAGGACAACCTGCGCGCCGTGCTCGTGACCACGGTAGGCAGCCCGGAGATCGCCGCCCGCTGGAACAACAACGTGCAGGCCTTCGTGGAGGCGCTGGGACACGGCATCCCGGCCAACAATTCCTCCGACCCGCGCAACGAATGCAGCGCCACGGCGGAATACAACGAGGGCTCCGGCGGGCAGATCTCCAAGTGGCCCACGCCGCTGGGGCTCGCCGCCACCTTCGACCCCGCACTCGTGCAGGAGTTCGGGCAGATCGCCTCGGCGGAATACCGCGCCCTCGGCATCGCCACGGCGCTCAGCCCCCAGATCGACCTCGCTACGGAACCGCGCTGGAACCGCTTCACGGGCACGTTCGGCGAGGATCCCGAGCTCGACATCGCCCTGGCCCGCGCCTATGTGGACGGCTTCCAGACGACGAATGGCGCCCCGGACGGCTGGGGCGCGCAGAGCGTCAACGCGATGGTCAAGCACTGGCCCTCCGGCGGCCCCGAGGAAGGCGGCCGCGATGCCCACTTCAACTACGGCAAATACGCCGTCTATCCCGGCGGCAACTTCGCGACGCATATGCAGCCCTTCACCGAAGGCGCCTTCTGCCTGAACGGCGGCACGAAGAGCGCTTCCGCTGTGATGCCTTACTACACCATTTCCTATGGCGTGGATCCCTCCGGGAAGAACGCCGGAAACAGCTACAGCGACTACATCATCGGCGACCTGCTGCGCGGCCAGTACGGCTTCGACGGCGTGGTGTGCACCGACTGGGGCATCACGGCCGACAACGCCGCCATCGAATCCTTCGACGGCAAATGCTGGGGTATGGAGGAGCTGACCGTCGCGCAGCGCCACTATGCCGTCATCAAGGCCGGCGCCGACCAGTTCGGCGGCAACAACGACAAGGGCCCCGTCCTGGAGGCCTACCGGATGTGGGTGGAGGAATCCGGCGAGGAGAGCGCCCGCGCGCGCTTCGAGGCCTCGGCGGTCCGCCTGCTGATGAATTCCTTCCGCACGGGCCTCTTCGAGAACCCCTACACCGACCCGGCGGCCGCCACGGCCACCGTCGGCCAGCCGGCCTACATGAAGGCGGGCTACGAAGCCCAGCGCAAGTCCATCGTGATGGTGAAGAACCACGGCGGCGTGCTGCCGCACTGGACATGTATCATGAGCGACGGAGAGACCGAAGACGGCAATCTGTGGAGTTCCGAGGAGGTGGCCAAGGTCTATGTCCCGAAGCGCCTGTATCCCCAGACGCCCGGGATGTTCGGCCTGACCATGGGCCCGCCCGCGCACTGGGACTACCCCATCGACAGGGACCTTGTCGAGAAATACTACAAATGGGCCGACACCCCGGAAGAGGCCGACTTCGCGCTCGTAATGATCCAGGAGCCCTTCCCCGGATCCGGCTATGACGTGAACGACCGCAAGCGGGGCGGCAACGGCTACGTGCCCATCAGTCTGCAGTACCGGCCCTACACGGCCGAAAACGCCCGGCCTGTGTCCATCGCGGGCGGCGACCCGAAAGAGGCATCCGTCAACCGCTCCTACCAGGGAAAGACGGTCACGACCTACAACGAAAGCGACCTGGACCTGGTCATCGAGACCAAACGGAAGATGGGAGACAAGCCCGTCGTCGTGGTCGTGAACGTGACCCGGCCCGTCGTCCTGGCGGAGCTGGAGCCGTATGCCGACGTCATCCTCGTCACCTTCGGCGTCCAGAACCAGGCCGTGCTGGACATCATCGCCGGCGCCGCCGAGCCGTCCGGCCTGCTGCCGATGCAGTTTCCGGCCGACATGCGGACGGTCGAGGAGCAGTCCGAGGACGTGCCGCGCGACATGCGGCCCTATGTCGACGCCGACGGCCACGCTTACGATTTCGCCTACGGGCTCAACTGGTCGGGCGTCATCGACGACGCCCGCGTAGCGATCTACAGATAAAAGAAAAGCCCCGGCGCTCGCCGGGGCTTTTTCTTTTAGATCTCGACTTCAGCCTGCTGGCGGATGTCGTCGGAGGCGGCGCCGAGCAGGAGCTGCAGCTTGCCGTGCTCCAGGTCCCAGGCGTTCTTGTCGACGTTCCAGTAGCGGAGGTCATTGACCGGGACGGTCAGCTCGACGGTCTTGGTCTCGCCGGCCTTGAGGCTCACGCGGGCGAAGGCCTTGAGCTCCTTGGCGGGCCACTCCACGGTCGCGTCCACGCGGTGGACGTAGAGCTGGACCACCTCGTCGGCGTCCATCGCGCCCTCGTTGGTCAGCTCGAAGCTGACCTTGACGGCCTGCTCCGTGGCGGACGCCTGCATCTCGCCGTAGCCGAAGGTGACGTAGGAGAGGCCGTGGCCGAAGGCGTACATCGGCTTGATCTCCCGGGTGTCAAACCAGCGGTAGCCCACCAGCGAGCCCTCGGTGTACTTGGACACCGGCTTGGGCATCGCGTCGATCAGGGCCTGGCGCTCCTCGGCGCTCATCTTGAGCACGTCGGCGCGGAACATCAGGGTGAAGAGGTCGCCGCCCTGGGTCTTGTCGGGGAAGTTGCCCAGCGCGAAGGCCGGGGAATCCTCGAGCTTCGCGGGGAAGGTGAACGGCAGCTTGCCGGACGGCGCGATGTCGCCGAAGAGCACTTCGGCGAGCGCCGTGCCGCCCTCGGTGCCGTTCCACCAGCCCTGGACGATGGCCGGGCTGGCCGGCTCGAGCTCGCGCAGGTCGGTCGGGCCGCCGGAGACCAGCACGGTCACGAGGTTCTGGTTGGCCGCATAGAGGGCCTTGACGACTTCGTTCTGGCCGGTGGGCAGGTCGATGTTCTTGCGGTCGCTGCCCTCGGTCTCGATGTTCTTGTTGGTGCCGCCGAAGAAGATGACGACGTCGGCTTCCCGGGCGAGGGCGACGGCCTCGGCGAGCAGGGCCTTGTCGGCCGGCTCGTCGATGGCGGAAGCCTCGAGCGGGTTCTTGTTGGCGGTGGGAGGACCCCAGCGGCGGCCCGGGAAGTTCTTGTAGCCCGGGGCGTAGAGGACTTCCACGTCGGCGCCGGCGCGCTTGCGGATGCCCTCGAGCGGGGTGACCTCATAGAGAGCCTTGACACCGGCACCCATGCCGCCGGACTGGGTCTTGAGGACGGCGTTCTGGCCGATGACGGCAATCTTCTTGACGCCGGCCTTGAGCGGCAGCACAGCGCCTTCGTTCTTCAGCAGGACGATGGACTTCTCAGCCACGTCCTTGGCGATCTGCTGGCACTCCGGCTGGGAGGTCATCTTCGTGTTGGCGACATCGTCCGGGACGGCCTCGACGGCGAAGCGCACGCGCAGGATCTGGCGGACCTTCTCGTCCACCATATCCTCCGTCAGGGCGCCGGTGGCGATCGAGTCGATCACCGGCTGGCCCAGGTAGTTGTCGCCCGTCATCTGGACATTGAGGCCGTGGAGCATGGCGCCCATCGTGCTGTGGGTGCCGCCCCAGTCGGACACGGTCATGCCCTTGAAGCCCCATTCGCCACGCAGGATCTCGTTGAGCAGGTGCTCGTTCTCGGAGCAATAGTCGCCGTTGACCTTGTTGTAGGCGGGCATCACGCTCATCGCGCCGCCCTCGACGATGGCGCGCTCGAAGGGCTTGAGGTAGATCTCGCGCAGGGTGCGCTCGTCCACCTGGGCGTCCAC
>LUZH01000285.1 GCA_001602885.1 Bacteroidales bacterium Bact_16
CTTCCCTTTGAACTGCAGGATTTCGCCATCCGGCAGCAGCGGTGACACGGCGGAGATCATGGGATACATGTTGCCGCCATAATTGTCCCGGAGATCGATCACCACGCCGGCAGCCGATGAATTCTCCTGCAGGAAATGCAGCACCGAATGTGCATAGAGTGAATCGCTCACCTGTGCGCCGCTATGTGCCGGCAGCTTGACATAGGCGATGCCGCCTTCAAGCATCCTGGCTTCGGGCGCGAATTCGGGATAATTCACGGTATCCCTCTCCGGAGCCCAGAGGGCGGAATGCTTCCCGCCGGCTACCTGCGCCGCCTGATATACCAGATAATTGGCCCAGCTCAGGTCAGATACGGTATCCGCTGCCGCGAGAAACTCTTTTTTTCGGGCCTGCCACTCGGGCGTGTCAGAGTAGAGACCGTGCCTGTCCATGATCCGAATACAATGACGCACATAGCCGGGGTAAGTATCCTGGTTGTCAAACAGGCCGCACGAGGTGACCGCAAACAGGAAAACAATGAAGAGAGAATAACAGAATGTCTTTCGCATAGTCTAATTCCTTTTATCTTTGGATCATTCGTTTGATTTGATACAAAGATAAGTGAATTTTATCGAAAAACAATAATTTTTTTCTTTTTATTGCGAATTTTCCGCGGAGTTTAAATTTCGTATAGTTGCAATCCCAATCGGTCTATTCGCTGTAATTGTGGTCGACGACGATGGAGACCTGCAGGTCGGGCACCAGCGCCTGGATTTCTGCCGTCAGGCGCCCGCAGAGCGTCGCGTCGCGGTCGCTCGCGACGTCCGGGACCACGTCCACGGTCAGCAGGCGCTCCTGCTCCGCATAATAGAATCCATGGACCTGGACGATCTCCTTGTGGGCGCCGAGCGCCTGCATCACCTTCGCCTGCAGCTCGGCGTGGCGGTCCTCGCCGGTGGCCACGGCATAGATGCCGACGGTCATGATGATCCCGTGGTTTGCGAGCATGAGCCCGGCGATCCGCCGGGAAAGCCCGTGGATCTCGCGCGCCGACATCGTGTCCGGCACGCTCACGTGCAGCGATCCGATCATCACGTCCGGACCGTAGTTGTGCAGGATGATGTCATACACGCCGCGGACGCCCTCGCAGGACATGGCGTCCTGCCGGATCGCCTTGACCAGTTCCGGCGACACCCGCGCCCCCAGCAGCTCGTTGACGGGGGCGGCGAGCATCTCGATGCCGGCCTTGATGATCAGAATGGAAATCAACGCGCCCAGGATGCCGTCCAGGGAGAACCCCCAGAGCAGCATGACGCCGGCCGACACGAGCGTGGCGGCGGTGATGACTGCGTCGAACAGGGCGTCCGAGCCGGAAGCGACCAGGGCGTCGCTCTTGAGCTGCCGCCCCTTCTTCCTGACATACCAGCCCAGGACCAGCTTGACCACGATGGCCGCGACAATGACGACGAGCGTCGCCGTCGTATAGCTCGGCGCGGTGGGCTCGATGATCTTCTTGACCGACTCGATGAGGGAGGTGATACCCGCCGACAGGACGATGACGGCGATGATGATGGCGCTGAAATACTCGACGCGCCCGAAACCGAAAGGATGCGCCCGGTCCGCGGGCCGCTGCGAGAGCTTCGTGCCGATGATGGTGATGACGCTCGACAGCGCGTCGCTGAGGTTGTTGACGGCGTCCATCACGATGGCCACGCTGCTCGCAATCATGCCCACGGCGGCCTTGAAGGCCGCCAGGAGCACGTTGGCCACGATGCCGACGACGCTGGTCCGGATGATCTGGGAACTGCGGTCCATGGGCGAATTCGATTTATCTCCAGTGCTTGAGCTGGGAGAGGTGGCTGTCGTAGAGCGCGCGCCGCGCGTCGTCAGGCTGATTCTCCGGATTGGGCATGTGCTGGACGAGGAAGTCCAGCAGGGAATCCTTGGTCTTGTAGGCGAACTGCCCGTCGGCGTAGCACCACTTGCAGTAGTCTTCGTTGAAGCTCCCGTCCTTCTCCCGGCTGATCATCGAATCGTCGGACAGAGGCATCCCGCAGCATTGGCAATAAAGCGTCTGCGGGGCGCCCAGCAGGGTGTTGATGGAGACGCCGAATTCGCGGGAAAGGACTTTGAGCAATTCGGGGTTGGGCTGCGTCAGGCCGGTCTCCCAGCGGCTCACGGCCTGCCGGGTCACGTTGATGCGTTCTGCCATTTGCTCCTGCGTCAGGTTGTTCCGCTCGCGCAGGTTCTTCAAGATTTCTTTGACTTCCATGTTCGTTTCTTTTTGGTTGACAGTGCAAAGGTAGCGCGCCCTTCAACGCGTGTCAAGAAACATGTTGTTGCTTTTGCTGCAGGGACTTCCTACAAAGAGTCCGGAATCCGTTTGCCGAAGATTTCGCAGAGCTGGAACTTCTCGCCGTTTTCTTTGATCCGGACGTTCTCCCAGCGGAAGCTGTCCGCGGTGATGTCCGAGAAGATCCAGTAGGCATTCTCCTCCGCCAGGACCTTGCCGACCAGCCGGTCTCCCTGCTTGGTGAAGCACAGCCGCTTCATGGCGTGGTCGCAGGTGTAGACGACGTCGTAGCACCCGGCGGTCTTGTTGAACATCCGGAACGACGAACCGTATTCGCCGTCAGGCTGCGGCTCGGCCTCTTT
>LUZH01000286.1 GCA_001602885.1 Bacteroidales bacterium Bact_16
GCCCTGGCTCTCCTCGGCGGAGAAGGATTCTTCCTCGGGCTCCATGTGGATCGGTGCCTGCTGCTCGACGGGCAGCTCGAGCACGAACGAGTTGAGGTCGCGCACGTTCAGGTCCAGATAGAGCTTGCCGCCGTGCAGGCCGGCGAGGGTCCGGGCGTAGGCCAGGCCGAGGCCGGTGCCCTTGCTCTGGTGCTCCGGATCGCCCATCTGGTAGAAGATCTCGAAGATCTTCTCGGCCTCGCGGGCCGGGATGAGGTTGCCGTTGCTGTTGACGCGCAGGATGGCGGTCTTGCCGTCCGCGGACGGCTTGAGGGTCACCTCGATGCTGTCGAAGGTGTATTTGACGGCGTTGGAGAGCAGGTTGCCGACGATCTTCTCGACGGAGTCGCGCACGCACATGATCTCGAACGGATCCTGCTCGATGTTGACGTGCAGCTCGGTCTTCTGCTCGGCGGCCATCTGCTCGAAGTGGGCGCAGGTCGTGCGGACGAGGGCTGCCAGGTCGCATTTCAGGAACACGGGCTTGATTTCGTTCTTCTCCATCTTGCGCAGGTCGAGCAGCTGGTTGGTCAGCGAGAGCAGGCGGTCGGCGTTGGCCTGGATGGTCAGCATGTCCTTCTCGGCCTTCGGCGTGTATTCGCCGGACGCGATCAGCTTGTCGAGCGGCATCTTGATGAGGGTCAGCGGGGTGCGGATCTCGTGCGTGATGTTGGTGAAGAAGTTGATCTTGGCGTCGTAGATCTCTTTCTGCTTCTCGTTCTCGAGCCGCGTGATGTGGCGGGCACGGTCGCGGCGGCGCTTCATGTCGAGCTCATACAGGAAGAAGCAGACCAGCGAGAGCAGGAACAGCGAGTAGAGGATCTTGGCGCCCGACGACCAGAGGAGCGGCGCCAGGATGTCGAATTCGAGGGTGCGGCGGGCGTTGGGGGAGTCTGCGCCGAGGATGTTCACCTCGAAACGGTAATGGCCGGGCCGCAGGCCGGTGAAGTGGACGGTGTTCTCCGCGCTGCAGTCGGACAGGAGCTTGCGTCCGCCGCGGTAGAGGGAGTATTCATACGAAATCTGCTGCAGGATGGAGTAGTTCGGCGCGGAGTAGCTGATGGACAGCAGGGCCGCGTCGCGCGATTTCACGCTCAGGCAGCTGGAATTGATGGCGGCGTGCTCCGGTTCGTGCAGACGCATCGTGTGCCCGCCGCTGCTGGCCTCGATGTTCGTGATGTAGAGCGGGTGGCGGAGCACCGACTTCTTCATCTTGGCAGGGGAGAAGACGACCAGGCCGTTGGTGTTGCCCATGTAGATCATGCCGTTGCGGGCGAGCAGCGAGGCTCCGTAGGAGAACTGCGAGCCCATGATCCGCTGGCGGTCGAACAGATAGTCGTGGATCTTGGCGGTCTCGCTGTCGATGCGGACGATGCCGCGGGTCGTGGAGACCCACAGGATGCCGCTTTCGTCTTCGACCACGGCGCAGGTCACGTTGGACGGCAGGCCTTCGGCGCGCGAGATGGAGCTGAGCCGCAGGTTGGCCAGGTTCGGCAGCGGCTCCGTGTAGCAGAGGCCGCCGCCTTCGGTGGTGATCCAGATGCGGTGCTGGCTGTCTTCGAAGAAGGAAGTGATGCGGTCGGCCGTCAGCCCGCGGTCGGACGAGGCGCTCAGGTGCGTGAGGGAGTTGCCGCCGCTGTCGCGGCAGAACAGGCCGTTGCCGTAGGTGCCGATCCAGAGGTTGCCGCGGCTGTCCTGGAAGAGGGTGTGGACGTAGCCGCCGTGGAAGCTCTCGTCATGGACGAACTTGTCCTGCTCGGGATCGAAATAATACAGGCCGCTCAGCGAGCCGGCGATGATCTGTCCGTCGTGGGTGCGCAGGCCGACGCCGCTGCTGCGGTGGAGGTCGTAGTGCTTGATGGGCTGGTGCTTGACGGGATCATAGAGCCAGACGCCCTTGCCGAAAGAATAGACCCAGAGGCTGTCTCCGACCATCGTCAGGCCCTGGATGTTGAGCTTGGGCTCGATCTCGTAGGCCTCGCCGCCGCGGCGGTCGGGCTTGAGGCGGTTC
>LUZH01000287.1 GCA_001602885.1 Bacteroidales bacterium Bact_16
GTAGCGGAGGACGATCTTGCCGTCGCGCACGAAGGCGCCCTGCTTGACTTCCTTCTCCTGGGAGAACGGCAGCATTTTGGCCTTGACCACGATCTCGTCCAGCTGCTGGATGGTGATCGCGTCGTCGGAGTCGAAGATGAAGCAGTCTTCCGGCCGCAGGTTGCGCGTGATGCGGAACTTGGCGCGGGCGTAGTTCTCGAGCTTGTGGTCGTAGCGGTCGAGGTGGTCGGGCGTGATGTTGGTGATGATGGCGATGTCGGGCCGGAAGTCATAGGCGTCGTCCAGCTGGAAACTGCTGATTTCCAACACGTAGTAGTCGTGCTGCTCGGTCGCCACCTGCATGGCGTAGCTCTTGCCGATGTTGCCGCCCAGGCCGGCGTCCAGGCCGGCTTCCTTGAGCAGGTAGTAGATCAGCGAGGTGGTCGTGGTCTTGCCGTTGGATCCCGTGATGCAGATCTTGCGGGCGCTGTCGTAGCGCGCCGCGAACTCGATCTCCGAGATGATGTGCGTCCCCTGCTCGCGCAGGGCCTTGACCATCGGGGCCGTGTTGGGGATGCCCGGGCTCTTGACGACCTCGTCGGCGTTGAGGACGAGCGCAGGCGTGTGCCCGCCCTGCTCGAAGGGGATGTCCCACTCCTTCAGGGTTGCCAGATACTCGTCCTTGATCTTCCCGTTGTCGGACAGGAAGACGTCGAAACCCTTGACTTTGGCGAGCACCGCGGCGCCCACGCCGCTCTCAGCTCCGCCCAGAACTACTATTCTTGCCATTTCTCTTTGTTATCTGATCTTAAGTAATGCCAACGTGCTCACAGCGAGGATGATCCCGATCATCCAGAACCGGACGACGATCCGGGGCTCCGGGATGCCCTGCTTCTGGTAATGGTGGTGGAGGGGGGCCATCAGGAAGACGCGCCGGCCCTCGCCGTATTTTTTCTTGGTGTGCTTGAAGTACGTGCGCTGGATGATCACCGACAGGCTCTCCATCACGAAGATGCCGCACAGGATGGGCAGCAGGAGCTCCTTGCGGATGAGCACGGCGCTCACGCCGATCACGCCGCCGATGGTCAGGCTTCCCGTGTCGCCCATGAAGACCTGGGCCGGGAAGGTGTTGTACCACAGGAATCCCAGCAGGGCGCCCACGAACGCCGCCAGGTAGATGGCCACTTCGCCGGCTCCCGGGATGTGCATGATGTTGAGGTATCTGGCGTCCAGCGCGTCGCCGCTCAGCCAGGCCATCACGCCGAGCGCGACGCCCACGATGGCGGAGGTGCCGGCCGCCAGGCCGTCCATGCCGTCGGTGAGGTTGGTGCCGTTGGAGCAGCCGAGCGTGACGAGGATGATCATCAGCATGTAGATGCCCCAGGAGCAATAGACGCCCAGCTGCCCGCGGAAGGGCGAGAGCCAGGAGTAGTCGAACTCGTGCGCCTTGACGAAGGGGATCGTGGTCACGAGCCGGTCGGTCGGGATGGAGGGGCTGAGGCAGACGGTCAGGGCCACGAAAAGGCCCAGGCCGAACTGGAGGATGAGCTTGCCCCGCGGGCTCATGCCTTCCTTGTTGTGCTTGAACACCTTGATGTAGTCGTCGGCGAAGCCGATGG
Source organism: Bacteroidales bacterium Bact_16 (assembly GCA_001602885.1). Next base: position 1,599 of record LUZH01000287.1, read on the forward strand.
CCCCGCACCAGAGCGTGGTCACGACGAGCAGCAGGGTGTAGACGCTGTCGAGGCGGCAGACGAGCAGGGCGGAGCCCAGCACGGCCGCGATGATGATCAGGCCGCCCATCGTGGGGGTGCCTTTCTTCTGCATCTGGCCTTCGAGACCGAGGTCGCGGATGTCTTCGCCGATCTGTTCCTTGCGGAGCAGCTTGATCATCTTGCCGCCGGCGAAGTAGGCGATCAGCATACTGAACACGGCGGCGAGCATGGCGCGGAAGGACAGGAAGTGGAACAGTCCGGCACCGGGGATGTGGACCCCCAGCTCCTGGAGCCAGTCAAAAAGGTGATTCAGCATGATTCGAGGGTTTTAAAGGTTTCCAGTACGATTTCGCGTTCGTCGAAATGGCTCTTGACCGTTCCGAGGATCTGGTAGGTTTCGTGGCCTTTGCCGGCCAGCAGGATGGTGGCGCCTTTGGGCGCGAGCAGCAGCGCGGTGCGGATGGCCTCGCGGCGGTCGGCGATGCAGACCGTCCGGGCGAGGGCCGAGGGATCCAGCCCGCGTTTGATGTCTTCGATGATGTCTTCGGTCCGCTCCGAGCGGCTGTTGTCGGAGGTGATGAAGATGCGGTCGGCCAGGCGGCCGGCCACGGCGCCCATCTCGGGGCGCTTGGTCTTGTCGCGGTCGCCGCCGCAGCCGAACAGGCAGATCAGCTCGCGGTCGGGCGCCACGTCGCGCAGGGTCTTGAGGACGTTCTCCAGGGCGTCCGGGGTGTGGGCGTAGTCGATGACCACGCTCAGGTCTTTCGACCCGCGGAGGGTCTCCAGGCGGCCCGGAGCGGGCTCCAGGCGGGACAGGGCCACGAGGACCTCGTCTTCGGGGACGCCCAGCACCAGGGCGGTGGTGTAGATGGCGAGGAGGTTGTAGGCGTTGTGCGCGCCGATCAGGCGCGACCACACCTCGCGGCCGTCGATCTTGAGC
>LUZH01000288.1 GCA_001602885.1 Bacteroidales bacterium Bact_16
ATACGCGTCTGCCCGAAGGCGCCTCCACCGTCGGGGCGTCCCTGATCAGCTGGGGCGTAGCGTGCCTCGTCGTCGGCCTCGCCCTTTTCTTCCCCCTACGGGGTCTGCGCCGCCGACGCAAGTTGCTTTTCTAGAACTGGAAATAGATAAACGCCTGCAGGTCAGCCGTGATGAACTGATACACCACGAAGACCACGGCGACCACGATCGCGGCCATCACCGGCAGCGGCAGCATCGCGAAATTGAGCCGGTACCAGCGCTTCCAGCGCACCGGCAGCCAGTGGACCGCCATGCCGAGGATGACCAGCAGGAAGACCTTCCAATAATTTGCACAGATGTCCGGGACCAGCGACCAGTCCCACTTGGAGCCGATCTGCTCCACCATGCGGCGCGCCGTCTGCCAGGCCACCTCGTTGGCCGTGGCCGGGTCCAGGTTGCTGCCGCTGCGGAAGAACAGGCGCGTGAAGGTGATGAAGGTGAAGGTCTGCGCCACGCCCCAGATATAGCCCAGCTGCTTGTGTCCCTTGCCGCCCCGGAGCTGGTAGACATAGCGCACGAGCGTGCCCGCCCACACGAAGAGCGCCCAGACGAACAGGAGGTTCCAGACCGGCGCGCCCACCGTCCAGTGCAGCAGGCCGAGCAGCGCCGTCAGGCCCGTGACCAGACCGAAACGCAGGTTCCAGCCCATCTCCTTCCAGAACTGGTACACCACCAGGCCGATGCCGTTCAGGCCGCCCCAGATGATGAAATTCCACGAGGCGCCGTGCCAGAGGCCGCCGAGCAGCATCGTGATGAAGCGGTTGATGTTGGCGAGGATCTTCTTGCGCCGTTCCGGCTTGAAATGTCCCACGACGAAGAGCGCCGCCGCGAGCCCCACAAAGACCACCGACACCACCCAGCTGCCGGACAGGATCACCGCGATCACGGCGAAGAGCACAATCCAGAAGAAGGTGCCGAAGGTGGCGTTGCGGTTGCCGCCCAGGGGGATGTAGAGGTAGTTCTTGAGCCAGTTGCTCAGGGACATGTGCCAGCGCCGCCAGAAGTCCTGCGGGTTGGAGGCCTTATAGGGTGAATTGAAGTTCTGCGGCAGGTAGAAGCCCATCAGCATCGCCACGCCGATGGCGATGTCGGTGTAGCCGGAGAAGTCGGCGTAGACCTGCAGGGAGTAGCCGAAGAGCGCGGCGAGGTTCTCGAATCCCGTGAAGAGTTGGGGATTCTCGAACACGCGGTCGATGAAGTTGACCGCGATGTAGTCGCTCAGGATCAGCTTCTTGGCCAGGCCGTTCAGGATCCAGAACACGGCGATGCCGAACTGCCTGCGGCCCAGGAAGAAGGGCTTGTAGAGCTGCGGGATGAACTCGCTGGCCCGCACGATCGGGCCCGCCACCAGCTGCGGGAAGAAACTGACGTAGAAGCCGAAGTCCAGGATATTGTCCACCGGCTTCACCTGCCCGCGGTACACGTCCACGGTGTAGCTAATCACCTGGAAGGTGAAGAAGGAGATGCCCACCGGCAGCACGATGCTCTCCACGCTGAAGCGCTCCGCGCCCGCGAGGGCGTTGCCCAGCATCCCGAACACGTTGACGACCTTGAGCTCCAGCCCCGTCAGGGAATGGACGAAGTCGGCGAAGAAGTAGGAATACTTGAAGTAGCAGAGGATCAGCAGGTCGATGCACACGCTCAGGATGAGCCAGGCCTTCTTGCGGCCCGGATGCGTCGCAGACGCGATCCGCCGCGCGATCAGGAAATCCGAACAGGTCACGAAGACCAGGATCAGCACCGACAGCCCGCTGGTCTTGTAGTAGAACACCAGGCTGACGAAGAACAGGAACGCGTTGCGCAGCAGGCGCCGGTCGCCGATCAGGGCGAACACGGCGTAGACCAGGGCGAAGAACGCCCAGAAATAGAACTGCGTGAACAGCAGCGGCGAGTTCGGGTCGAAGCCGAACAGGCGCTGCACAAATCCCCAGATACCGCTCAGATCCATCCCTTACCGATTCAGTTTATCAGCCATCAGCGCCTCCACGAAGAGGTCGCCCAGCAGGTGATATCCCACGTCCGTAAAATGCAGCCGGTCGTTCTTGGCCAGGCCGGCGTCGCGCCACTTCTCGACCGTATGCGCGCCGCCCATCACGCCGTAGAGGTCCCAGACCCCGGCGCCGTATTC
>LUZH01000289.1:0-154 GCA_001602885.1 Bacteroidales bacterium Bact_16
CGATCCGGCCCCGTACGTGCACGACGGCGTGGTGTATCTCTACACGACCCACGACGAGGACGGCGCGGACGGCTTCGAGATGTTCGACTGGCTGTGCTACACCTCCACGGACATGGTCAACTGGACCGACCACGGCGCGGTGGCCTCGCTGGAC
>LUZH01000289.1:160-3606 GCA_001602885.1 Bacteroidales bacterium Bact_16
TATATGTACTGCCCGATCCACGGCCACGGCATCGGCGTGCTGGTGTCCGATTCGCCTTTCGGACCCTTCAAGGATCCGCTCGGCGCGCCGCTGGTGTGGCAGAAGGAGCACTGGTACGACATCGACCCGTCGGTGTTCATCGACGACGACGGGCAGGCCTATATGTATTGGGGCAACCCGAACGTCTATTGGGCGAAGCTCAATGAGGACATGATTTCGCTCGACGGCCCCATCCACATGCTCGACTACAAGATCGCACATTATCAGGAGGGACCCTGGTTCTACAAGCGCGACGGGCATTATTACCTCGCCTTCGCCTCCACCTGCTGCCCGGAGGGCATCGGCTACGCGATGGCGGACAGCCCCGAGGGCCCCTGGCGCTCGATGGGTCACATCATGGACCGCACCTGGCGCACGCGGGGCAACCACCCAGGCATCATCGACTACAAGGGGGCGTCCTATATCTTCGGCCTCAACTACGACCTGATGCACCTGGAGACCTTCGTGCACCACGAGCGCCGGAGCGTGTCGGCGGCGCGGATGTACTACGAGCCGGACGGCTCCATCCGCAAGGTCCCGTACTGGCTGGACAACGTCCTGGAGCAGATCGAGCCCTTCGACCCGTATCGTCGCGTCGAGGCGGAGACGATGGCCTGGGGCTACGGCCTCAAGACCCGCAAGGACGCGGAGCGCGGCATCGTGGTCACTGACATCGACGCGGGCGAGCACCTGCTCGTCAAGGGCGTCGATTTCGGGGCGCGCGGGGCCCGGACGCTGACCGCCTGCGTGCAGGCGGCGCGCGCGGCCGGGATCGAGGTGCGCCTGGATGCGCCGGACGGCCCGCTGGCCGGTACGCTCAAGCTGAAGCCCGGCAAGGGCTGGATGAAACAGAATGCCCGCCTGAGCGGCGCCAAAGGGGTGCACGACCTGTATTTCGTGTTCACCGAAGGCGGCTTCGAGTGGGACTGGTGGCAGATCAAATAAGAGAAGAAAATGAGAATAAAACTGTTTTTCGCGCTCGCGCTGACCGTCTTGCTGGCGGCTGCCTGCGCCCGGCCCACGACGCTTTGCGTCAATCCGCTGACCTATACCGACATCCCGGACAATGATGTTATCCGGGTGGGGGAGGACTATTATATGGTCAGCACCACGATGTATTACTGCCCCGGCGCGCCCGTCATGCAGTCGCGCGACCTGGTGCACTGGCGCATCGTCGACTATGTCTACGACTGCCTGGAGGACGACGACGTCTACAATCTGCGTGGCGGCGCCAACGCCTACGGCAAGGGCCAGTGGGCCACGTCGCTGCGCTACGAGAACGGCCGCTTCTGGGCGCTGTTCATCGCCAACGACCAGCGTAAGACATATATCTATTCGACGCCGCGCCTCGGCGAAAAGTGGACGCGCAGCGTCATCGACCGGCCCTTCCACGACGCGTCGCTCCTCTTCGAGGACGGCCGCGTCTTCGTGGTCTGGGGCAACGGCGACCTCTATATCACCGAGCTGGAGCCGGACCTGTCTGCCGTTAAGGAGGGCGGGGTGGATCAGCTGCTGATCTCCAGCCCGCGCGAGGGCTATATGCTGCGGGCCGAGGGCGCGCACATTTACCACATCGGCGACTGGTACTACGTGCTGGTGATCGACTGGCCCGCCGGCGGCGTGCGCACGGAGACCTGCTGGCGCAGCCGCACGCTGCTGGGCGAATATGAGCCCCGGACCATCCTGCAGGGCAAGTTCGACGGCCGGCAGGACGGCGTGGCGCAGGGCGCCATCATCGAGACGCAATACGGCGACTGGTACGCGATGATGTTCCAGGACCACGGCGGCGTGGGGCGCATCCCGACCCTGCAGCCCGTGACCTGGGTGGACGGCTGGCCCGTCCTGGGCGACGACACCGTGCCCGTCAAGGAGTTTGAAGTGAACCTCAAGCCGGACGGCGAGGACTATGTGTGGGCGTCGGACGAATTCGACGCGGACGCGCTGGCGCTGGTCTGGCAGTGGAACCACAAGCCGCTGGACGGCTGCTGGTCGCTGTCGGAGCGCCCGGGCTGGCTGCGCCTGACCACGGGACAGCTCGCCACCGGCGTGCCCGACGCACGCAACACGCTCACGCAGCGCACCTTCGGCCCGCAGTGTGCGAGCTCCGTGCTGCTGGACGCCTCCGGCCTGAATCCGGGCGATTTCGCGGGCATCTGCGCCTTCCAGAGCAGCCGCGCCGACATCGGCCTGCGCCGCACGGCGGAAGGCCTGGAGCTGTATGCGCAGCAGGAGCTGCCGCAGCGCGGCCCGGACCGCACGGTCGCGCGCGTTTCGCGCGAGCTCCTGTGCGAGCCCGCCGCCGCGCCGCAGGTGCAGCTGCGGATCCGCTACGACTTCGACGCGGACCAGGCCTGGCTGGCCTACAGCTGGGACGGCGCCGCCTGGACGGAGCTCGACACGCCGCTCCAGATGCGCTTCTCGCTGGACTATTTCACCGGCTACCGGACGGGGCTTTTCTGCTATTCGACGCAGACCCTGGGCGGACATGCCGATTTTGACTGGTTCCATCAAGAATAATCCGGCTGCTTTATGAGAAAACACATCCTGTTGATCCTGGCCCTGTCCTTCGCCTGCTCCGCAGGGGCGCAGGAGGGCGTTTCCATCCAGTTTTATACCCCGACGACCGTGCGGGTCGTCAAGGGCGGGGCGGCGCCGCAGGGCAGCTTCGCCGTGACGGCCGCGCCGCAGGAAGTCGACGTCAGGACTTCCGTGACGCGGGGCGGCACGATGTACGACAGCGGCGCGCTGAAGGTCGCCGTGGCGGCGGACGGTACGGTCCGTTTCTTCTCGTCGAAAGGAAAACTCCTGCTGAAGGAAGGCGCCTGGGGGCTTGAGAAACGCACGGAGGGCCTGGACAAGGATGCCTGCATCGTGCGGCAGACCTTCCTGCCGGAGGCGGGTGAGCCGTTCTACGGCCTCGGCATCCTGCAGGACGGCGCCCTGTCGCTGCGCTGCAAGACGCGCTATATGATCCAGGGCAATACGGAGGATTTCGTCCCTGTGGTGCAGTCCGTCAAGGGCTACGGCATCTTCTGGGACAATCCCTCGCCGACCACTTTCCGCGACGACGCGTCCGGGATGTGCTTCGAATCCGAGGTGGGGGAGGCCGTCGACTACTACTTCATCTGGGGCGGCGACGCCGACGGCGTGATCGCGGGCTACCGGGCGCTGACCGGCCGTGTGCCGATGCTGCCGCTGTGGAGCTACGGCTTCATGCAGAGCCGCGAGCGCTACAAGAGCAGCCGCGAGCTGCTGGACGCGCTGCGCGGCTATCGCGAGCGCGGCGTCCCCATCGACTGCATCATCCAGGACTGGCAGTACTGGGGCAACAACTACCAGTGGAACGCGATGGAGTTCCTCAACGACGACTTCCGCGATGCGCAGGCGATGATCGACGAGATACACGC
>LUZH01000290.1 GCA_001602885.1 Bacteroidales bacterium Bact_16
GCACCGAGAATGACGCCATCGGCGTACTGGACGGCCAATTTAGCAAGATTTATGCCAGTGGGCTGCTCGAGAACGGCCAGGTCCTCCGGCGTCAGGCCGCCGAAACGGGCCTTCTGTGCGAACTCCGGATGGAACGGCGTCGCGGGCGTGTCGTCGTAGAGCGAGAGCACCACCTTGCTGGAGGAGAAAATGGGGTCGTCGCGATATGCTTTCTTCAAATATGCAGGCAGAAGATGGGAGATCCAGCCCTGGCAGTGGATCACGTCCGGGGCCCAGCGCAGCTTCTTGACGGTCTCGAGGACGCCGCGGGCGAAGAAGATCGCACGCTCGTCGTTGTCTTCGAAAGGCTTGCCGGAAGCGTCGCAGAACGGCTGCTTGCGGCGGAAATAGTCCTCGTTGTCAATGAAGTAGACCTGGATGCGCGCGGAAGAGATGGAGGCGACCTTGATGATCAGGGGACGGTCCACGTCCGCGATGATGATGTTCATGCCGGAAAGGCGGATCACCTCGTGGAGCTGGTTCTTCCTTTCGTTGATACAGCCGAACCGGGGCATGAATGAACGGATTTCCCGCTTGCGCTCCTGGATGCCTTGCGGCAGATAACGGCCGACATTGGCGATATCCGACTCCGGGAGATACGGGTAGATCTCGGAGTTGACGAAAAGGATTCTTTGCTTAATATCGCTCATAACTACAAAGATAAGAAAATTTTTTCAATTCTTCGTCTTTTCACTATCTTTGAGGTCTAATTTGGAGGTATATGGCCCGACCGGAGAAAAAGTTGATGAGGAAGCGCATCGTCAATGCCTACCTCTCCAGCGTGATCAGCATCAGCCTGGTGTTGCTGCTGACCGGAGCCGCCGCCCTGCTCATCGTCAACGCACGCGGCGTGTCCAGATACCTCAAGGAGAACATGCACGTCACCGTGCTCCTGCACGACGACACTTCGGACGCGCAGGCCGGCTCGCTGGCCGCTTCCTTCTCCGACCGCCCCTTTGTACATAGCGCACGCGTAGTCACGCGCGAAGAAGGCGCCGCCGAGCTCCGGCAGACGCTCGGGGAGGATTTCCTCGAGGTGTTCGAGTCATCGCCCGTCCCCCTGTCGGTGGACGTCACGCTCGACGCCGCCTACGTGCACCCGGACAGCCTCTCGCTGGTGACCGCCGCCCTGAAGGCCTCGCCGCTGGTGGACGAGGTGGACGCCCGGATCACGGAAGTGGAGGCCCTGACCTCCAACCTCACCCGGATCTCGGTCGTGTTCGGCGTCTTCATCCTCCTGCTGCTCTTCATCTCGTTCGTGCTGATCAACAACACGGTCCGCGCGAGCGTCTTCGCCCGCCGCTTCACCATCCACACGATGAAGCTGGTCGGCGCCACGCGCGGCTTCATCCGGGCCCCGTTCGTCCGGGCCGCCGTGCCGCAGGGGCTCGTGTCCTCGCTGCTGGCGTGCGGCCTGCTGTGGGGCATGCTCGAAGCGCTGCGCCGCTCCTTCCCGGAGCTCGCCTCGCTCGTGGACCTGAAGCAGTTCCTGCTGGTGTGCGCCGGCATCGTCGCGCTCGGCATCCTGCTGTGCGTGGTGTCCACCTGGCTGGTGGTCAACCGCCTCGTGGCGGCATCCAAGGATGACTTATACTATTGATCGATATGGAAAATAAAGATAAGATGGCCCTCGGGCCGAAAGGGCTCAAGCTGATGCTCGCAGGTGTGGTCGTGATGATCGCCGGCTACATCCTGATGACGGGCGGCGGCTCCAAGGACCCGCAGGTATTCAACTACGCGATGTTCGATTTCCGCCGGCTCGTGGCCGCGCCCATCGTGATCCTCGCGGGCATCGCCGTGGAAGTGATCGCCATCGTGGGCGCCGTCCGGCGCAAGAATGGAGGCGAGGAGAAATAAGCTATGGACTGGTTAGAATCTATCATCCTGGGACTGGTCCAGGGACTGACCGAGTTCCTGCCGGTCAGCAGCAGCGGCCACCTGGCCATCGGCAAGGCGCTGCTCGGCGTAGAGCCTTCGGGCGACCTCATCTTCGAAGTGACGGTCCACGCAGCGACCGTGCTGGCGACGATCGTCGTCTTCCGCAAGGAGATCTGGAAGCTGCTCTGCGGCCTTTTCAAATGGAAATACAACGACGAGACCGACTACATCGCCAAGCTCTGCGTGTCGATGATCCCCGTGTTCGTGGTGGGCATGTTCTTCAAGGACAAGGTGGAGGGCGCGTTCAGCTCGATGACGGTGGTCGGCGTCTCGCTGATCGTCACCGCCCTGCTGCTGACGCTCTCCGACTGGCTGTCGGGCCGCGTGTCCGCCGCCGTGAAGCAGAGCCGCAACGGCATCTCCTTCTGGCAGGCCTTCGCGGTCGGCGTCGGCCAGGCCTGCGCCGTCCTGCCCGGCCTGTCCCGCTCCGGCACGACCATCTCCACCGGCCTGCTGTGCGGCGTCAAGCGTGAGCACATGGCCCAGTTCTCCTTCCTGATGGTGCTGTTGCCCATCCTGGGCGAAACGTTCCTCGACCTGGTGGGCGGCGAGATGGCCGCCTCCTCGATCGGCACGCTCCCCCTGCTCCTCGGTTTCATCAGCGCATTCATCTCCGGCCTCTTCGCCTGCAAGGTGATGATCGCCCTGGTGCGCAAGGCCCAGCTCAAGTGGTTCGGCCTCTACTGCGCGCTGGTCGGCCTGGCCGTCCTGATCTGGCTGGCATAATGGCAGAACGCAAGCTGATCTATTTCGTCGCCGACGTGCACCTCGGGCTGAAACTCAAAGACCCCGAGGAGCGCGAGAAGCGCTTCATCGCCTTCCTCAAGGGCCTCCCGGCGGAGTCGATGCGAGCGCTCTACCTGCTGGGCGACATCTGGGACTTCTGGTACGAATACCGCGACGTGGTGCCGCGCTTCGGCGCCCGCGTGGTCGCGGAATACATCCGCCTGATGGACGCCGGCGTGGAAGTCTGGTTCTGCCCCGGCAACCACGACATCTGGACCTATTCCTATTTCGAGGAGCTCGGCATGAAGCGCTTCGACCAGCCGTACTACGTCACGATCGACGGCAAGGACTTCTGCCTCGGCCACGGCGACCTGCTCGGCGGGGCGCCGCGCGGCTACGCCTTCATGCTCAACGTCTTCCGCTGCCGCCCGCTGCAGCGGCTCTTCAGCACGCTCCACCCCTGGCTGGCCTACCGTTTCGGGCTGTCCTGGTCCAATTCCAGCCGCCGCCAGCACGAAGGCTACCAGTTCCCCGGCGAGCAGGCGCCGATCTACCGCTTCGCGCTCGAAGCTTCGCAGCAGCGGCACGTCGACTACTTCCTCTTCGGGCACTACCACGTGCACGCGGACATGACGCTCCCGACGGGAGCGCGCTTCTGCATCCTGAAAGACTGGATCGACGGGGGCACGCCCTACGCCGTGTTCAACGGCGTCTCTTTTGAACTTCACTCTCCAGCGTCTCCCGCTGAATGACGGTCCGCGCGGGACGCTCCATGAAGATGGAGTAGTAGAACGCATCCCACTGGCCCGAATCCCAGATCTTGCACAGCTCCTCGATCTTGGCGTCCTCGCCCTTCGAGGGGTCGTAGCGTGTCTTGAGGTTCTGGGAGAAGAGGCGCGCGACGAGCTGCCAGAAATTGGCGGCGAAGCCGCTCTCGTAGGTCTTGATGATCTCGAACGCGTTCAGGCCGCATTCGCGGTCGACCAGGCGCATCAGCACGAGGCCCTGGGTGATGGTCATCTGGCGGATGTCCTTCTCGAAGAGCCGGAAGAGCTCGCGCTCCACGTCCTTGATGTAGCGGTTGCGCTCGGAGCGGCGGGCCGCGTCGGCGGCGATCGTGCTGTCCACCTGCCGCATCATCTTGCGGCCGACCAGCGCGTAGGGATAGACCTTGTTGAAATTGTAGACGAGCTTGTAGTAGCGGCGCCAGTCGCCGTCGCGCATCCGGCGCCCCTTCGGGAAAATCCAGACCGGGTCGAGCGTCTCCATGAAGACGGTGTCGCCCTGCTCGTCCAGCTCGAAGTACATCGGGGTGCCGCGGACCGGCCGGCGGGCCTCACGCGCCATCTCGCGCGCCTTGGCGCGCACGTCCTGCGCGCACGCCCGCGGGGCCGGCAGCAGGGCTGTCAGCAGCAACAGGAGCAGGAGCATCCGAAGGCGCATGGCTACAAAGATACACAAAAACCGGTCCGCAGAGCGAACCGGTTGTGTTTTTCGGGACTTTCTTACCAGAATTAGGCGAGCTTCTCAGCAACCTTGTCGCAAGCGTCCTTGACAGTAGCGATCGTGCTGGTCTCCTCGTCGGGGATCTTGATGCCGAACACCTTCTCGAACTCCATGAGAAGCTCCACAGTGTCGAGGGAGTCAGCACCCAGGTCATTGGTGAAATTGGCGGTCTCGGT
>LUZH01000291.1 GCA_001602885.1 Bacteroidales bacterium Bact_16
AGACGGTGTTGAAGACCATCTCCGTGCCTTCGGAGCGGCCGATCCAGTTGCGCTGCATCTCCTTGAGGGAGTCGGTCCAGTCGAGCTGCTCGAGCGAATCGAGCAGGCGGCCGGCGTACGCCGACACGCGCAGCTGCCACTGCGTCATCTTCTTCTGCTCCACCGGGAAGCCACCGCGCACGCTGAGGCCGTCCTTGACTTCGTCGTTGGCCAGCACCGTGCCGAGGCCCTCGCACCAGTTGACGGAGGTCTCGCCCTGGTAGGCGATGCGGTAGCGCATCAGGATATCCGATTTCTCCTTGTCGGAAGCGGCCTTCCACTGCGCGGGGGTCACGTCTTCGTAGCCCGTGCTCTCGAACTTGGCGATGAGCTCGGAGATCGGACGCGCCTTGTCCTGCGCGGGGTCATACCAACTCTCGAACATCTGCAGGAACGCCCACTGCGTCCACTTGTAGAAGCCGGGGTCGCAGGTGCGCACTTCGCGGTCCCAGTCGTAGGAGAAGCCGATGCGGTCCAGCTGCTCGCGGTAGCGGTTGACGTTCTTCGTCGTGGTCACCTCCGGGTGCTGGCCCGTCTGGATGGCGTACTGCTCGGCCGGAAGGCCGAAGGCGTCGTAGCCCATCGGATGCAGCACGTTGAAGCCCTTCAGGCGCTTGTAGCGCGAGAAGATGTCGCTGGCGATGTAGCCCAGCGGGTGTCCCACGTGCAGTCCGGCGCCGGACGGATAAGGGAACATGTCCAACACATAGAATTTCGGCTTCGAAGCGTCCTCGGACACCTTGAAGGTCTTGTTTGCGGCCCAGCTGGCCTGCCACTTGCTCTCAATCGATTTGAAATCGTAGTCCATACTATCTTTTCTTCTTTCTCTCCAATCTGAATTCGACATAGACCGACAGCGCGGTCTTCACTTTCTTGCCCCGCAGGATACCCGGCTTCCAGTCCGGCGACGCGGCGACCACGCGCACGGCTTCGGCGTCCAGGCGGGGATCCACCCCGCGGGCCACCTTCACGTCGCCTACCCTGCCCTTCTCGTCGATGACGAAATCCACGAGCACGCGGCCCTGCACGCCTTCTTCAATCGCGCTCTCGGGATAACGGAGATAGGCGTACACCCAGCGCTTGAGGAACTCCGACGGGTCGTTGGACCGGAAGAAGGTCGGCTTGACGTCGCAGTCGAAGAACGACACGACGTCGCCGCCGGCGGCGCTCTCCTTGGAGCTGTCGCGCCGGAAATCCGGCTTGCTCCCGTTGATCAGGGCCACGGAGAAGTTGAACAGGTATTCGAGTTCGCGTTCCATCCCGTCGTATTCGAGGATGGAGGCGACGTCACGGTCGGTGTTGTATTCGGGATACATCCCGGTGGTGAACAGCACGGAAGGGATCTCGCGGTCGTAGAAGATCCGGTGGTCGGAGCCGACCGGCTCCGGGCCGACCGTCTTCGGGACGACCGGCTGCAGGGTGGCGTTCACCTGCTCGAGCAGGATGTTGAGGTCGGGGTTGGAGGCCGTGAAGGCATAGAACCCGTTGGACCCGGTGCCGAGCATGTCGAGGTTGATCATCGCGTCGATGCGGTCCGTCGCGGAGAAGGACCGGTTGAGGAAATACCAGGCGCCCGCGCCCGTCTCCAGCGAGGAGCCGAAGGCGGCGAAGATCACGGAGCGCCGGAGCAGGACGCTGTTTTCGGAGAGCTTCCGGGCGAGCTCGATGAGCATCGCGAGCCCGGAGGCGTTGCCGTTGGCGCCGTAGTACGTGCGCTCGCGGGTCTCGCCGTCCTTCTGGTAAGTCATCGTCCCGAGGTTGTCCAGGCGGGCGCCGATGACGATGTAGTGTTCGCGCAGGGCGGGGTCATAGCCGTTGATGCAGCCCAGGACGTTGCGCGAGGTGAGCGTGTCGCCGGCGGCCTGCTTCAGGCCGAAAAGGTCGCCCTCCGCGCCGCTCAGCACCTCCACGCCGCAGGCGGCGAGCGCCTCCGTGACGTAGATCGCGGCTTCCCGCTCCCCCTCCGAACCGGCCTTGCGGCCTTCGAGGGCGGCGGACGACAGGAAGCCGACGTGTTCCTTCATCGCTGCCACGGCTTCGCTGTCCTCCATGCCGCCGGAGAACGGCCGATACTGGGCCGAGGCCCCTACGGACAGGGACAGGAGCAACAGGCAGGCAAAAATCCTCCGCATGGCCTACTCGTTCTTGAGGATCCAGGCGTCGGCAGGGCAGAAGGGCTCCTGACGGACTTTCTTGAGTGCAGCGCAGATCTCAGTGAGGCTGTTGGTCGGACACACGCCGACGGCGGAAATGCCGTTCTTGAGGGGAATGACAGCAGCCTTGTAGCCGGCCTTCTCGGCCCGGGCCGCCTGGCGGGCGGCATTGGCGGAGCTGCTGAAAGCGCCGATCATCACGTAGTAGCGGTTGGTCAGCGAAGCGTGGCTGATCCCCATGCGCTCAGAAGACTTGACGACATCGTCCCCGCTGCGGCGCAGCGAGTCCTCCAGGGCCAGGGAGTCGGAGACCCACTTGCGGATCCGCTCCCGCTCCTGGGACGCGGCCGCTTCGAGCGAATCCTTCTTCTGCTTGACCGCAGCGACTTCCCGCTCGATCTGCTGGCGCTTGGCCTCGAGGTCCGACGAAGTGGGGCGTCCCGCCAGGTTCCGGATGAAATCGCATCCTCCCAGCAGACAGACAGATGCGGCCATAGCCGCGATGATAATTGCTTTTCTCATATTTAACTTACAAAAATACAAAAAGTCTTATATTTGCACAATTTTATGAAATCAACCCGTCTTCTTCCCCTCCTTCTGCTGCTCGTCAGCGCCACGGCGCTGCACGCCCAGCGGCCCTTCTGGTACTGGTCCCCCGAACATTTTCAAATCCCGTTCCCAAAATCCGTCCTCCACGCGCCGGACACCGTCAGCGTGATCGTGATCGGTGATGTGATGATGCACGCCAAGCAGCTCGAGCGCGACCACCATACCTTCATGGAGCGGCTCGCCCCGGCGCTGCGCGAAGCCGATTTCGCCGTGGCGAACATGGAGTTCCCGCTGGGCGGCGAGCCCTACGCCGGCTACCCGTCCTTCTCCACGCCGGACTACTACGCCTGGTATGCGGCGGAGGACTGCGGGATCGACGTTTTCCTGACGGGCAATAACCATGTCCTCGACCGCGGCTCGCGCGGCCTGAAGCGTACGCTGGACGTGTATGAGGAAATCCGCGAGACGGTCGGCACCCGGCAGACGGGCGCGGCGCGCGACCGCAAGGAACTGGAAGAGACCTACCCGCTGATTCTGTCCCGCCACGGGATCAAGATCGCGCTGGTCAGCTTCACCTACGGGACCAACACCGGCGCGGACGCGGAATGGCCGAAGGTCAACTATATGCGGAAAGACGAGGTGGATGCGGCCATCAAGGCCGCGCGACAGAAAGGGGCCGATTTCGTCATCGCCCTGCCCCACTGGGGCACCGAATACCAGCTCCGGCACGACGCCACGCAGGATTCCTGGGCCAAGTGGCTGGTGTCCGAAGGCGTGGACGCCATCGTCGGTTCCCACCCGCACGTCGTGCAGGACACCACGCACATCAAGGGCGTGCCGGTCATCTATTCGCTCGGCAACGCCATCTCCAACATGAGCATCATCAATTCGCGGCTGGGACTCGCCGCCACGCTCCGCTTCGTCTGCGACCCGCTCACGGGCGAGAAGCGGATGCTGGAGCCGGAGCTCCGCTTCCTGTGGTGCACCCTGCCGGAGCGCCTGCTGCCGGACAGCTATGCAAGCCTGTTTGTAAAAGAATGGGCCAGCCGCCGCAGCGACTGGCTCACTCCATCTGATTTCGATAATATGATCGAGACCTGGAAACGTGTCAAGGACACGTGCGGTATCGAAGACTGACCTGATTACTCAGCGTCGGCGAAAGCCGCGTACTTCTCGTGCTTGGCCTGGAACTCAGGATCTGAGCGGAAGCGGAAGCAAGCCTGCTTCAGGTACTCGGCGATGCTCTTCTTGATCTCGACGTCATTCACCATCTCGAAAGCCTTCTCGAAGGGAGCGACGCAGCCCTTGAGGTACTGCTCGAACTCACCGAGGAGCGCCTGATACTTGGCGTCGTTGTACTCCTCGTCAGCCTTCTTGCTGACCTCGACGGCCATGTTGTAGAGGTGCATACCCTTGCCGATGTAGCCCCACTCGTAGTTCGGATTGACCTCGATGGCCTTGTCGTAGGCGGCGAGGGCCTCCTCGTTCTGGCCGAGCTTGGCGCGGGCGTTGCCTTCCACATAGAACAGGGAGGCGTTGTTCGGCTCGTTCTTCTGGGCCTCGGCGAAGAGGTCGAAGAGCTGGGCGGTGTCCTCACCGCTGCTGATGTAGTAGTTGATCAGGCCGATGAGCAGGCTCTGGCTCTGCGGGAACTTCTTGGAGCCCTCGGACAGGTAGTTCTTGGAAGCCTCCTTGTCGCCGAGCTTCTCGGCGATGTCGGCGAGCTTGGCGTAGATGTCACCCTCGGTGCCATAGTAGCCGAGATTGAGGACGTTGCCGAAGAGATCCTTGGCGCGGGGCAGGTCATTCGCCATCCAGGCGGTGAGACCGGCGTTGTAGAGGGAAGTGGTGTCGATGGCGTTGGACGGCTTGGTGCTCAGCGCCTTGTTGGCCAGCTCGAAGAGGGCGGAGGCGTCGGCATATTTGCCGATCGTGTAGGCGCAGGAAGCGTCTTCCACCAGCTTGGAATCGATATTCTGGAGAGCCTCCTTGATAGCGGCGGTCTTCTGGCCCTTCTCGTCGAGCTCGGCGGCCTTGGCATAAGCCTCGATGGCCTTGTCAAGCGCGTCGGGAAGGATCGGTTCGGTCACCTCGACGGCGCAAAGCGCGCCGGCCTGGTTGAAGTAGACGTTGCGGGTGGCGAAGCTGCGCTTGGTCATCACCTGACCGGCAATCTCGACCTGAGCCTCGGAGAGGGGACGCTCGTTGGCGGAAAGGAGCTGGAACTCCTGGGCGTTCATACCGAGGATGGCATTGCCCTTCGGAGCCTCATAGGCCTTGACCAGCGCCTCGGCATATTTGATCCAAGTGGCGGTCTTCGTGTTCTGCTTGGCATTCTCGACGCCGGCCTGGGCCTTCTCGAGGGCCGCTTTCGCCTTGGCGACGTCGGCGTTCTGCGCCTGTGCGTTCACTGCGACGACGGCAGCGACAGCAAGGATTGCGAAAATCTTTTTCATTGGGTTATACGTGTTAATTAAATTAGTACCACAACAATTATTCAGCGGACTGCTCCGCTTCCGGCGTTTCCTCCGGGAGTTCTTCCTCCGCCTTGGCGACCGGTGACACCGCGGCGATTGCATCTCCCTCCCGGATATTGATCAGTCTCACGCCCTGGGTGGCGCGACCTGCGACCTTGATGTCCGATACGGCCATCCGGATCGTCAGCCCAGCCTTGGTAATGATCATCAGGTCATTCTCCTCGGTCACGTCCTTAATTGCAACAAGCGGGCCAGTCTTGTCGGTGATGTTGATCGTCTTGACGCCCTTGGCGCCGCGGGAGGTCAGGCGGTACTCCTGCGGATCGGAGCGCTTGCCATAGCCGTTCTCACTGACTACCAGGATGGTATGGGCAGCGAAGTCCTCGGCCTGCGGGTTGAAGGAGAGGGCGCCGATCACCTCGTCGTCATCGTCGATATTGATGCCGCGGACACCCGATCCGCTGCGGCCGATGGCGCGCACCTCCTCTTCGTTGAAGCGGCAGCAGCGGCCCTTGCGGGCGGCGACCATCACTTCGTGGGAGCCGTCGGTCAGCAGCGCGTCGAGCAGCTCGTCGCCCTCGCGGATGCTGATGGCGATGATGCCCTTGTTGCGGCTGCGGCGGTTGGAGTATTCGGTCAGGTTGGTCTTCTTGACCACGCCCCGCTTCGTGACGAGGATCACGAAATGGTTGTCGGTGTAGTCCGGATTCTCGATGGAGCGGACGTTGAGATAGGTGCGGATGCGGTCGGACGGGTCGATGGAGAGCAGGTTCTGCACCGCGCGGCCCTTGGAGGTGCGGGTGCCTTCCGGCAGCTCATAGACCTTGAGACGGTAGCACATGCCGTGGTCGGTGAAGAAGAGCATCGTGGAGTGCATGTTGGCCACGTAGATATGCTCGATGAAATCTTCGTCGCGGGTGGCGCTGGCCTTCTTGCCGACGCCGCCGCGGGCCTGCGTGCGGAATTCCGTCAGGGCCGTGCGCTTGATGTAGCCGAGGTGGGAGATCGTGATCACGACGTCTTCGTCGGCATAGAAATCTTCGGGGTTGAATTCGTCGTCGGAGAGGGTGATCTCCGTGCGGCGCGGGTCGCCGTAGCGGGCCTTGAGGTCCATGGACTCCTGCTTGACGATGGCGAGCTGCTCGGCGTCGCTGGCGAGGATCTCGCGGCAGCGGGCGATGAAGCGCTCGAGCTCGTCGTATTCGGCCTGCAGGCGGTCTTTCTCCAAGCCGGTGAGCTGACGGAGACGCATCTCCACGATGGCGGCGGCCTGGATGTCGTCGAAGTCGAAGGTCGACATCAAGGTGGCCTTGGCGTCGTCGACGCTGCGGGAGGCGCGGATGATGGCAATGATCTCGTCGATGACGTCGATCGCCTTCAGGAGGCCTTCCAAGATGTGCGCGCGCTTCAGGGCCTTGTCCAGGTCGAACTTCGTGCGGCGCACCACCACCTCGTGGCGGAAGTCGACGAAGGTCTTGAGCATGTCCTTGAGGGTGAGCGTCCGGGGACGGCCGCCCACGAGGGCCACGTTGTTGATGGAGAAGCTGCTCTGCAGCGCGGTATACTTGAAGAGCGTGTTGAGCACAACGTTGGCGTTGGCGTCTTTCTTGACGACGAACTCGATGCGGATGCCCTCACGGTTGGTGAGCTCGCGGATGTCGGCGATGCCCTCGATCTTCTTCTCGTGCACCATCTCGCTGATGCGGGAGAGCATGTCGGCCTTGTTGACCATATACGGGACCTCGGTGACGACGATCGTCTCGCGGCCGTTGTCGCCCTCCTCGATCTCGGTCTTGGCGCGGATCACAACGCGGCCGCGGCCGGTGCTGTAGGCGTCCACGATGCCCTGGCGGCCCATGATGATGCCGCCGGTCGGGAAGTCCGGGCCCTGGATGTATTCCATCAGCTCCTCGGTCGTGATGTCGGGGTTGTCGATATAGGCGCAGATGGCGTCGCAGACCTCGCCCAGGTTGTGCGGGGCCATGTTCGTGGCCATACCGACGGCGATGCCCGCGGAGCCGTTGAGCAGCAGCAGCGGGAGCTTGGTCGGCAGCACCGTCGGCTCCTGGAGGGAGTCGTCGAAGTTGAGCGTCATGTCGACGGTATCCTTGTCGATGTCGGCGAGGACATCCTCGGTCATCTTCTCGAGCTTGGCCTCGGTGTATCGCATGGCGGCCACGGGGTCGCCGTCCATCGAGCCGAAGTTGCCCTGGCCGTAGACCAGCGGATAGCGCTGGTTCCAGGGCTGCGCCAGGCGGGCCATGGCGTCGTAGACGCTGGAGTCGCCGTGCGGGTGGAACTTACCGAGTACTTCACCGACGATACGGGCCGATTTCTTGGTCTGTCCGCCGTAGTTCAAGCCCAGGCCGTCCATACCGAAAAGTACGCGGCGCTGTACGGGTTTGAGGCCGTCCCGGGCGTCCGGGAGGGCGCGGGACACGATCACGGACATCGAGTAATCGATGTAGGCCGTGCGCATCTCATGGTCGATCTCGACCGGTTCTATGATTCCTGTCACTTCTTCCTGGATTTCTTCAGGATTCTTAACCTCACTGTCCATAAAAATACAATAGTTCGAAACACGCAAATTTAACTAAAAAATCCGATTAATTTGCTATTTTTGTCCATATATTTACCGCCATGGAGATCAAGTTCTCGACAGACCTGCAGACCATCCTCAGCTATGCGCGGGACGAGGCCATGCGCACCGGAAGCTACGGCATCGGCGCGGACCACATCGTGCTCGGGATGCTGCGCCACCGGGACAACGACGCCTGCCGGATGCTCGCCGCCTGCGGCATCGATCCGGACGCGCTCAAGGCGGCCATCGACGAGCAGCTCTTCGCCGAGCAGCCCGTGCCCTGGCGGGACCAGGACCAGGTGCGGCCGACGCGCACCGCCGCCGCCCTGGTGAGCGGCGCGGCGTACGAGGCCCTCAAGCAGGGGCTGCACGAGATCTCCGCCGCGCACCTGCTCCTCGCCCTCTCCCGGCACGAGAAGAGCGCCGCGGCGGACCTGCTCCGCGGCCGGCAGCTGGACTACGACCACCTCCTCCCGCTGATGCGCGAGAAGAGCTATGTGCTGCCGGAGCAGGAGACTTCCCTGCCCCGGATGGAAGACCTGCTGGGCCCGCTGGGCGACCAGCTCACCCGTCTCTACACGGAAACCAACGAACAGACAAACATTTACAGCTGATGAAGAATCTGCTCACCGCCCTTTTCGTCTTCGTCTGCGCACTGGCGCAGGCGCAGGCCCCCGATACGACCCTTTGCTACGCGCAGCGCGACACCTGCGACCTGCTGCTGGACTTCTATACCGCCGCCCCGGGCCGCGGCCCCTGCGCCGACTCGCTGCGCAAGCCCGTGGTCGTCCACGTCTTCGGCGGCGCCTTCCTGGCCGGCAGGCGCAACCAGCCCTCCGACATTCCCTGGTACCGCGAGCTCGCCGACCAGGGCTACCACGTGGCCGCCATCGACTACCGCCTCGGCCTGAAGGGCCGCGACATCAAGCCCGACCTGTCGGCCGTCGGCGCCCTGATGGAAGCCATCCAGATGGCGGTGGACGACCTGTTCGCCGCCACCAACTACCTGCTGGCGAACGCCGGGGCGCTCGGCATCGACCCGGACCGCATCATCGTGAGCGGCTCCTCCGCCGGCGCCATCACGGCCCTGGAGGCCGAATGGGAGATCTGCAACGGCATGGAGCCCGCCTCCGTGCTGCCCGGCTGGTTCAACTACGCCGGCATCATGTCCTTCTCCGGCGCCATCCTCTCGCTGGACGGCCCGATCCGCTTCCCGCAGAAGCCCTGCCCCATCCTGCTGCACCACGGCACCGCCGACAAGATCGTCCCCTACGGGCGGATCGACATCTTCCGCAAGCACTTCGCGGGCAGCGACGCCCTTGCGAAGAAGCTCCAGGCCGTCGGCGCCAACTTCCAGATCCTGCGCTACGCCGGCAACGGCCACGAGATCGCCAACCTGATGCGGCGCAACCTCCCGGAGGAGCTCCGCTTCCTGGAGGAGAACGTCATCAAGGGCGTGCACAGAACGACGGACGCCACCCTCTCGGATGGCGCCATCGAAAAGCCCGACTGGGGCAACCTGCAGTTCCAGAACCTCTACGACGGCAGCGTCCAGCTGCAGTAGCGTCCCGGGCCCGGGACTACTCGGTCAGGCGGCGGAGGGCCAGCTCGACGAGCTGGGCCACGCGCGGCTTGTAGTCGGTGTTGGCGTCCTTGAGGTAGCGGTGCGCGATCGCGCAGCA
>LUZH01000292.1 GCA_001602885.1 Bacteroidales bacterium Bact_16
TGGTTGGACAGCTGCTGCAGCTGTGCGTCCAGGGAGCTGTTCTGGCTCATGTAGAGGCTCGCGGCGGCGTTGACGTCGGGCACGAGCTGTTCGCTCTTGTAGGTGGAGATGTCGCTGTCCACGCCGGCCAGTTCGTTCTCGATCACGGCGAGGCGCTCGTCGATGAACACGGACGTGCTGCGGGCGATCTGGTTCTTGTCCTTGATCCAGTTCTCGTTGTAGACGGCGATCAGGGTGTTGAGGACGTCCTCGGCGCGCTGGATGTTGCGGTCCTGCAGCGTGAGGGTGATGATGTCGGAGTGGTCGCGGGTGTTGTTGCTGACTGTCAGGCGCTTGCTGAAGCTTGTGGCCACGTCCTTCAGGCTGCCGCGCGAGACGTAGAAGGTCTCGGGGAGATGCCCGTCATAAGCCTCCGACGGGCGGATGTAGACGGGACCGGCGGGCGTGGCGATGCGCTCGCCCAGCAGGCCGCTGGCCTCGCCGCCCTTGATCTTCTCGCCGTTGAGGATGAAGTCGCTGAGCGTGACCTTGGCGACGCCGTCCGTGTGGACGGTGAACTTGAAGGACTCGCCCTCGCGGAGGGAATCGGCGGCGATGCGCACGGGGAGCGAGCGGGCGTAGAGCAGCACGCGGTGGCCGGAGCCGTCGATGGTGCAGCTGGTCTCCAGGCCGAGCCGGCGGACGACTTCCAGCATGTTGGAGGTGGACGCGAAGGCGCTCACTTCGTTGGTGACTTTGGTGTTCGAGCTCACGAGGCCGAGGTCGGAGAAGTCGAAGTCGGCGGCGGAACCGCCCTTGGTCTCGGTCTTGATCAGAACCTTGGCGCTGCGCTCATAGAGGGGCACGCAGCGGTGCAGGTAGAAGGCCGCTGCCGCGACGATGACGACCACGGAGATGACGAACCAGTACCAGTTGGCCAGGCACGTGAAGAGGAGGTCCTTGAATTTCTGGAGCTCGGGGTTGGCGCCCTGCAGCTGCTGGGCGTTGTTGTTTATGCTGTTCGGATTGGGCGTCATACTAACGGAAGAAGTAGAGTGCGATGGTGGAGACCAGCGATGCGATGCTGATCCAGAAGGAAGTGCTGCGGACATTGTTGCCGTTGACGGTGGACTCGCGGGCCCGGACGTCGTTGGGCTCGACATAGACCATGTCGTTCTGCTGGAGGTAGTAGACCGGCGAGCTCAGCACCTCGCGGGCGGAGCACAGGTTGACGACATATTTCTTCTGGACGCCGTCCTCTTCGCGCAGGACGATCACGCCGTCGCGCCGGCCGCGGATGGTCAGGTCGCCCGCGGAGGAGATGGCGTCGAAGAGCGTGAAGTTGTCGCGGATGATGTTGTAGCGGCCCGGGCGGGCGACTTCGCCCATCACGGCCACGGAGAGGTTCATGAATTCAACGGTGACCACGGCGTCGCGCGTCATCTCGCTGGAAATCAGGCGGTCCTTGATGTAGGCGGCCGCCTCCTCGCGGCGCATCCCGCCGAGGTGGAGGGTGCCGAGCACGGGGAAGTCGATGTCGCCGTTGGCGTCGAGCGTGTAGCCGGAGAGGCCCTGGCTGTAGTTGTTCGTGGCCTCGGACGAAGAACCGATGCGGGTGGTCGTGTAGGGGAGGTTGAACAGGCGGGTGATGTCAGGATTGCTCGTGTTGACGACGATGGAGATCTTGTCCTCCGGGCGGAGGCGGATCTGGGACTCGGGAAGCATCACGGCGGCGTCGCCGGCGGAAAGGTCCTGGAAGTAGGAGATCTCTTTGGGGGTACCGCAACTGACCATCAACAGGCAAGTTGCGGCGAGAGATGCTAACAATTGTGTTTTAGTGCGCGTCATATCAAGCAAATATAAGCGTTTTTCCTGAAAAATAAAAATCCCGGCCGATGAATTTCGACCGGGACCGTGTTTAGTGTTATGTATCGAATACGCTAGAGGACCTGGAAGTCCAGGGCCTGCAGGTCCTGCTCACGCGAGGAACTGCCGTAGAGGATGCGATATTTGCCGGGGCGGACGGACAGGCCGTCCACGGCCTCGTCATAGAAGGAGAAGGCTTCGCCGTCGAGGGTGATGGAGACCTTCTTCGAAGCGCCCGGGGCGAGCTGCACCTTGTCGAAGCCCTGCAGGGACTTGATCGGGGCGTCCGGGTTGTCGATGGCCTGGACGTAGACCTGGGCGATCTCGCTGCCGGCCACGGATCCGGTGTTCTGGACCGTGAAGCTGACCGTGACCTTGCCGTCCTTCTTCATCGAGGACTTGCTGAGCTTGCCCTTGCCGTAGCTGTAGGTGGTGTAGCTCAGGCCGTAGCCGAAGGCGTAGAGCGGCTCGCCGCGGAAATAGCGGTAGGTGCGGTTCTCCATGCTGTAGTCCAGGAAGTCCGGGAGGTCGGCGGTGGAGGCGTAGAAGGTGACGGGGAGCTTGCCGGAGGGGTTGAAGTCGCCGAAGAGCACGTCGGCGAGGGCCTTGGCGCCGCCCTGGCCTGCGTACCAGGCCTGCAGGAGGGCGTCATACTGCTCCTCCACGCTGGCGAAGCCCATCGCGGAGCCGGAGCAGTTGACGAACACGACCGGCTTGCCCGTTTCGCGCATCGCGCGGAGCAGGCGCTGCTGCACGCCCGGAAGCTCGATGTCGGCCTTGTCGCCGCCTTCGCCTTCCATCTGGGCGGAGATGCCGCCGATCACGATGATGG